>CAIYTL010000132.1 GCA_903929105.1 uncultured Micrococcales bacterium
CATCGCATTGCTCGCAGTGTTTGGCCTTGACATTGGTTCTGTTACCGGCGCTTTCAGTGTCGAGGCGATGTTCCTTTTGCTACCGAGCTTCTTCTGCTGGGCAGTCGCTGGTCAGTTCACCAAAACTCGCTCGTTTTTGGTTCGTTTCTTTGTTCAGGTTTCGATCAACAGCGTATTAGTTGTGCTTGCTCTGGTTTTGCTAAACAACCTGGTCGCATCGGTTCAAACTTCAAGCAAAGCGACCGTCAACATGAACATTGCTTATGTTGTGTTTGCTTGCTATTACATTGGCGCTTTGGTTGGGTCGATTTTCACAAACTTCTGGTTTGTCAAACGCGCTCAGGCAGCCGAGTTAATCGAGGTTTCTAAGCCGAAGGGCAAGCGGTAAATGCGCGTTCACATTGCTACCGACCACGCTGGCCTTGAACTAAGCCAGTTTCTGATTCGCGAACTAACCGCTGCGGGTTTCGATCTAATCGACCACGGCCCCACTAGTTACGACCCGCTCGACGATTATCCGTCGTTTTGTATTAACGCGGCCTTGGCTGTGGTTGCAGATCAAAAAGCTGGCTTAGATTCATTGGGCATCGTGCTGGGCGGATCGGGTAACGGCGAACAAATTGCCGCCAACAAGGTTCAGGGCATTCGCGCTGCACTTGCTTGGAACCACGACACTGCTCGGTTGGCTCGAGAGCACAATGACGCAAATTTGATTGCGGTCGGCGCTCGTCAGCACTCGCAAGCCGAAGTTCTTGAGCTAATTTTGACTTTCTTGCGTGAGCCATTCAGCCACGATGAGCGTCACGTGCGCCGCATTGGCAAAATCGCTGTCTATGAGCAGACCGGCGAAGTTCGCGCCTAGTCGCAAGCCATGCCCGAAGGTCATACCGTTCATCGTTCGGCAAACGAATTTAATCGTTTGTTCGCCGGGCGGCAACTGAATCTGATTTCACCTCAAGGACGCTTCAGCACTGGTGCCGCTCTTGTCAGTGGCCAACCACTTGAAGACGCTAAAGCCGTTGGCAAACAGCTGTTTTTGCACTTTGCAAGCGACCTCACCGTGCGCATTCACCTCGGCATTTATGGCAAGTGGCAAATGCGCGAACTCGAACCCGATTCGACCCCTGCCAGTTCGCTGCCTGTGGTGGGCGAAGTTCGTGCCAGATTCTTCAATCAAACGGCCATGGCCGATTTGCGCGGGCCGACGGTTTGCGAGGTTTTAAGCCCCGCCGAGGTTGACCTGGTGCTAAAGCGACTCGGGCCCGACCCGATTAACCCAGATTCGAGAGGCGTCGAATCTGAGCGTTTCATTTCTAAGGTTTTGGCAAGCAAATCAACCATTGGCCAATTGCTCATGAATCAGAATGTGGTTAGCGGAATCGGCAATGTTTATCGCGCAGAGCTCTTGTTTCGCGCCGGCCTTGACCCTTATTTGCCAGGCAATAACTTGACACACGAGCAAGTTGCCGCGCTTTGGCACGATGCAGTCAAGTTGCTAAAAGTTGGCGTAAAAACCGGGTTTATGATCACGCGTGACGAGTTGTTCACAAAACGCCCAACTAAAGCTGAACGCAACTTTGTTTATAAACGTGAGGGCTTGCCGTGCAGAGTTTGCGGGCACGAGATTTCGATTGCAATCATGGCAACTCGAAAGCTTTATTGGTGCAGATTCTGCCAGCGCTAGAGCAAAAATGGAGCGAGTGACGGGAATCGAACCCGCACCATCAGTTTGGAAGACTGAGGCTCTACCATTGAGCTACACTCGCAAAAATAGGCACTTTCTTGAAAAAGTGCTAACAAGACCATTGTATGCGATAGAGTAGTTCGAGTTGTTCAGGTAGCGAGAAATCGTCAAGTTGAAACAATGCGGTGAAGCGCTTTAGGGCGCAAACCACCGGGGTGTAGCGTAGTGGCTAGCGCGCCTGCTTTGGGAGCAGGATATCGCAGGTTCGAGTCCTGTCACCCCGACCACCTTTTTCGCGATTTTAGAAATCAAACTGGCTCGCACGCCGGCGGGCCAAATTCTCAGGAGAACCCGTTGAAGACAACTGTCGAGCGCATTAAACCGACCCGTGTGAAGCTTGTAATCGAAGTCAGCCCTGCTGCTTTCAAGCCAAGCCTTGACCACGCCTATGAGCACATTGGCGAGCAGGTGAACGTTCCTGGTTTTCGCAAGGGAAAAATTCCTAAGGCTATTCTTGAGCAGCGCGTTGGTCGCCCTGCCATTCTTGAGCACGAGATCGGCGACGGTCTAGACAAAATCTATCGTCAGGCAGTTGAAGCCGAAAAGCTACGCCCAATCGGTCAGCCAAACGCCGACGTTAAGTCGACACCAGACCCACAGACTTTCGAAGGCAACCTAGTTGTCGAGATCGAGGTTGAGGTTCGCCCTGAAATCAAGTTGCCAAACTATAAGGGCCTAAAAGTAACTGTTGACGAAATCAAGGTCGGCGGCATCGAAGTTGAGGCTGAGCTTGACCGTCTGCGCGGCCGCTTTGGCGCGCTAAAGAGTGTTGACCGCCCAGCCAAGAAGGGTGACTTCACCACGATTGACCTTCAGGCAACCATTGGCGGCAACGAGGTTGACTCGGCTCAAAACATTTCTTATGAAATCGGTTCAAACAACCTGCTTGACGGCATCGATGAGGCTCTAGACACCTTAACCGTGGGCGAGACCACGACTTTCAAGTCAAAGTTGGTTGGTGGCGACCAGGCTGGTCAAGAGGCCGAAGTTACTGTTACTTTGACCGCGGTCAAAGAGCGCGAACTTCCTGCTGCCGACGATGCTTTTGCTCAGATGGCCAGCGAGTTTGACACCATCGCCGAGCTCAAGAAGAACATCGAAGAACAACTCGCAAGCGCCAAGATTTATGATCAGGTGCTTCAGGCTCGTCAGCTTTTGACCGACCAGCTAATCGAAGCTGCCAAGGTTCCGGTTTCAGATGAAATCGTTGAGGCTGAAGTCAACCGTCACCTCGAGGGCGAAGGTCGCTTGCAAGACGCTGAACACCGCGCAGAAGTCACAATCGACAGCACCAAGGGCTTTCAGAGCCAGGTCGTGCTCGACGAGATCGCTGAAAAAGAAGAAATTCGCGTTAGCGAACCAGAGCTTATTCAGCACCTGATTCAGAGCGCACAGCAATATGGCATGGAACCTCAAGAGTTTGTGAACCTAGTTCAAGAAAACGGTCAGATTCCAGTGTTCGTTCAAGAAGTAACTCGCCGCAAAGCACTGAGCGTTGTTCTTGAAAACGCCGTAGTAACCGACAAAAAAGGCAAGGCTGTCGATGTCTCGGCATTCACCACCGCTGCGGCTGCTGGCGACGACCACGAAGACCACACCGGGCACAACCACTAGGCGAATAGCCTTGGCGGTTAGCGCCGACTTAGAAAACCCGGGCTTCGGCTCGGGTTTTTTATTGCCCTAGGCGAACACATCCAAGATTTTGGCCCTTAGCAAAGTATCTTTGACTAGAAACCTAGATTTGTTGAGGAGCACCACAAATGTCAGAACGCGCACAGATGCCATCGAGCACCTTTGACCGCTTGTTGAAAGACCGCATTATTTGGCTGGGCAGCGATGTTCGCGACGACAACGCCAACGAAATTTGCGCCAAGATGCTTTTGTTGGCCGCCGAAGACTCAACCAAAGACATCTTTTTATATATCAACTCGCCGGGCGGTTCGATCACAGCTGGCATGGCTATTTATGACACCATGCAGTACGTTCCGAACGATGTAGTAACAGTTGGCATTGGCATGTGTGCGTCGATGGGGCAGTTCTTGCTTTCGGCTGGCGCCAAAGGCAAGCGGTATGCAACCCCTAACACTCGCGTTTTGCTGCACCAGCCACACGGTGGCTTCGGCGGCACCGCCTCTGACATTCAGACTCAGGCCGAGCTGATTACTTCGATGAAGAAGCAACTTGCAGCTATCACTGCAGAAGCCACCGGCAAAACCCTTGAACAGGTGATGCAAGACGGTGACCGCGACCGCTGGTTTACCGCTCAAGAAGCCCTTGAATATGGCTTTATCGATCACATTCAGAAATACGCAGCCAGCACCACTGGCGTGGGAACCAAGTAAGGGTTTTGATTATGTCTAACTTCATTTCGCCAGACGCTCGCTACATTCTGCCTAGTTTCGAAGAGCGCACCTCATATGGCTTTAAGCGTCAAGACCCTTACAACAAGCTTTTCGAAGACCGCATTGTTTTCTTGGGTGTCCAGGTTGACGACGCTTCAGCCGATGACGTCATGGCTCAACTCTTGGTGCTTGAAAGCCAAGACCCAGACCGCGACATCACGATGTATATCAACTCACCTGGTGGCTCGTTCACAGCAATGACAGCGATTTATGACACCATGCAATACATTCGCCCGCAGATTCAAACTGTTTGTCTTGGTCAGGCAGCTTCTGCGGCAGCTGTGCTGCTTGCTGCCGGCGCACCTGGCAAACGCCTGGCATTGCCAAACGCTCGCGTTTTGATTCACCAGCCTTCGAGCGGCGACGCTGGTCGCGGCCAAGCATCTGACATCGAGATTCAAGCCAAAGAGATCATGCGCCTGCGCACCTGGCTTGAAGAGACCATCTCAAAGCACTCGAAGCGCAGTGTCGAAGAGGTTAACCGCGACATTGACCGCGACAAAATTCTCACGGCTCCAGAAGCTTTGGAATATGGTCTTATCGACCAGGTTTTGACCTCGCGCAAAAACGTTGCGGTTTAGCCGTTAGCTTTTTGCAAACCAAAGGCGTGAAACTGCCAAGTTTCAATGCCAAAGTTTCGACCTTGACGAGCATATAGTTGAGATATGTCAAAACTAGGTGACTCAGGGGAGCTATTAAAGTGCTCGTTTTGTGGCAAAAGCCGCAAGCAAGTCGACAAGCTTATCTCGGGCCCTCAGGTATACATTTGTAACGAATGTGTTGTGCTTTGCGTTGAGATTGTCGAAGAAGAACGAGACGCTAACGCGACTCCTGTTGAAGAACTAGAGCTGCCTAAGCCAAAAGAGATTTTTAACTTTCTTGACGAGTTCGTAGTTGGCCAAGAGCAGGCAAAACGTGCTCTTTCGGTTGCTGTTTATAACCATTACAAGCGCATTCGTTCAACAGGCACTCTAACCACCTCAGGCAAAGCACACGACTCAATCGAGATCGCAAAATCAAACATCTTGATGATTGGCCCAACCGGTTGTGGCAAAACTTATTTGGCCCAAACTTTAGCCAAGCGCCTTAACGTGCCTTTCGCTGTTGCTGATGCCACCTCGCTGACCGAGGCTGGTTATGTGGGTGAAGACGTTGAAAACATCTTGCTCAAACTGCTTCAAGCCGCTGATTACGATGTCAAGCGCGCAGAGCAGGGCATCATCTATATCGACGAAGTTGACAAAATTTCGCGCAAAGCCGAGAACCCTTCAATCACACGCGATGTCTCTGGCGAGGGTGTTCAGCAGGCGTTACTCAAGATTCTTGAAGGCACGGTCGCTTCGGTGCCACCTCAGGGTGGTCGCAAGCACCCGCAACAAGAGTTCATTCAGATCGACACCACCAACGTGCTCTTCATCGTTGCTGGTGCATTCGCAGGCATTGAAGACATCGTGGCTAGCCGTGTTGGCAAAAAGGGCATTGGCTTCGGCGCTGAAATTCGCGACAAGTCTGATGAGGTTGACCCTTATAGCCAGGTTCAGCCTGAAGACCTTCGCAAGTTCGGTTTGATTCCTGAATTCATTGGCCGTTTGCCAGTGATCGCCAATGTGACACCGCTCGACCAAAAGTCACTCATGCAGATTCTGACCGAGCCTAAAAACGCACTGGTCAAGCAATATCAACGCATGTTCGAGCTAGACGGTTTCGAACTTGATTTTGAAAAAGACGCTTTGGTCGCAATGGCCGAACTTGCCATTGAACGTGAAACCGGAGCCCGCGGCCTGCGTGCGATTCTTGAAGAAGTGCTAGGCCCAATCATGTTTGATATTCCAAGCAACCCGAACGCGTGCAAAGTGGTTATCACCAAAGACGTCGTTCGCAACGGTGGCGAACCACGTCTAGTGCCGTTCAAGGCAATGCGCGAGTCAAAGAGCGCCTAATTCCAAAAACGGGGAAAATGTCTGGCTATATCACTTGCTCCAACTGTGGCTTTGGGTACCACTCGACTGACTTTTCGGTCTGTCCTGACTGTGATGGCGTGGTGGATGTTGGAACTAGCCAACATCAAGTGTCGAATAAGCTCAAAAAAAATTCTATGAAGGGCTACCGTTCAGCTTCTCGAACGCCCACAGACTCCCAATACCTGAGAATGATTTCAGAGAGCACGAGCAAAACCAAGCATGCAGTGCGTGCCTTTGTTTTGTTTAGCTTTTATCAATGTGCGTTCTCCTTGGCTGGAATACTAGTTGCGTGCCTTGGCATCGCCGGAGGATGGGGCTGGTTCGCAATCGGGGGAGCAATCAACTTAGTAGGTCTTATTGTGGCAAGTGCTGTCGGCTGGTTTGAAATTCGCAAGTCGGATTAAGGTCTTATCTTGTTCTTACAGTTCAATACAAGTGAAAACCCGAGACTCGCATAACTGCAAGGCTCGGGTTTTAGTTTGACCAGATTTGGGGTCACTCGGTGGCAGGCACCTCAGCCAGCACAACATCAAC
>CAIYTL010000133.1 GCA_903929105.1 uncultured Micrococcales bacterium
CCGGTGCCTGCACGGCCCGTAACGAAAATATTCGCTTCAGAGCTTTCGATGTATTCAAAGAGTTTTTGCTGCTCATCAGACAGCTGAATTTCTTGCACGCTAACGTTGCTCCCCACGCTTGTTTAGACGAGCAAGCATATCGTTATAGTCTTGCAAATCTTGGTTGCCACTTCGGTCGCTCTTGCGATCAAGACGCTTTGAATCGCGCGCATCTGAGCGCGACCACTGAATCGAAACAATGAGCGTCAACACCGCAGCCGGCAACTCGCCAATGCCCCAAGCGATCGCCCCGCCAGTTTGCTGGTCTTGCAGCGGGTTTTGCCCCCAAGTTCGACCCATCGCGCCATACCAGTCGGCTAGCAACAAACCATTGCCCGTCATCAGCGCTAAGCCAAAAAACGCGTGAAAGGTCAAAGTGCCAATCAAAAGCATCAAACGAATCGGATACGCCATTTTGGTCGGCCCCGGATCAATACCAACCAGCGCTTGAATGAACAGATAGCCGGTAATCAAAAAGTGAACGGTCATCCACTCATGCCCAATGTGTTCATGGGTAGCCCAGCTGAAGAGCGGGGTGAAATAGAAAACCAACAGTGAAACTGCAAAGTTGATTGCCGCGAACAACGGGTTCGAAATCAAGCGGGCATATTTAGTGTGCACCGCCCATAAAACCCAGTCACGCAGATTGCGCGAGTCATCGGTGCGTTTTTCAAGCGAACGCATCAACAAAGTTACGGGCCCGGCCGGCACTAAGAAAAGCGGCACCGCCATAGTCAAAAGCATGTGTGCCATCATGTGGGTGCTGAAAAGGTATTGCTCATAAACGTTGAATGCGCCATTGGTGATATAGAAAAGCAAAAGCATTCCCGCAGTGAACGAGATAGCTCGCGCCACCGGCCATTTGTCGCCGCGACGACGCAGCCGTGCAAACCCTAACCAATAAAGCAAAATGCCGGCCGCAGCCACCAAAGCCCAAATTAGGTCGAGCTTGAATTCGGTGAAATATCGCACAAAGGTGAGCTCAGGCGGCAAGACCTCACCAGTAAGAATCTGCGCTGGAGTTGTGTAGGTGCTGAGGTTTGGTTGAAAAGGCGGCGCAGTGCGGGCTAGAGCGGTAGCCAAACCAAAAGCCAAACCCATGAAGCCGAGTTCAAAAACTGCAAGCTTCAGCAGCAGCGAGATTTTGCCCACCTGGGCGCGCAGCAAACGCAATCGATAAAAGGCGCCGAATGCACCCAGCACTAAAAGAACTGCAACTTTTAGGGCCACGATTAAGCCGTAGGGTGTGAAAACGTTTTGCCAAGTGGCGATTCGCACCCAGGCCGAAGCAACACCTGAGACTGCCACGACAATAAAGGCAGCCAAAGCAATCGTGCTGTAGCGCTGGGCAAAGTGTTTGAGAGCATCAAGATCGACTTTTGTCGCTAAGACCAGCAGCGCCATCAGGCCACCCACCCAAACCGTGGCACCCAACAGGTGCAAGCCCAGCGCGTTCACGGCCATCGAATGCCCCTGAATGCCGGCTGCGTGGCCGGTGAGTGCTAGCGGAACCAAGCCAGCCACTGCGAAAGCGGCCACCAACATGGTTCCTACCAAGCTTCGAACCATCAACGCGAGAATCGTGACCAGGGCAGCGCACAGCAGGTTTAAGCCAAGATACTGGCCTAACTGAATGTTGGTTACAAAAAACCAAAGGCTCTGCCCAAAAAAGCTTTCGGTTGAAAACGCTGACCCCGTAACGCTCAGGTAGCTAAAGACTAAATAGGTGCCCGCGGCTAGTGACCATATTGCGGCACTAAACCCGGCAAAATCTAAAGTTCGGTGAAGCGCTTTGCTTTTGTCAGGCAACGCAAAAGTGGCAAACACCAGCGCACCGATTGCGCCTGCCATGCCCAAATCGCTCAAAGCTTTGATCGGAGAAATGCCCCAACGCACAATCGAACCGGGATCACCCAAGAGCGGTGCGGCGGCGGCGCCACCGATGTTCAGTGCGACTACTGCACCGAGTAGCACTGCCAGAACTACAAATAAACCAGCCCAAGCAATGGAACGCAGCGTAATGCTGGGCCTAGTTTGTTGGGAGGGTGAGTTCACCCTACAAGCTTAAGTTACAAAAAAAGGTGGTGACCGAAGCCACCACCTTTTTTAGCTGAAGAACAAAGACTACTTAACTGCAGCCTTTAGCTTGCTTCCTGCAGAAACCTTTACGGTGTTTGCAGCTGCAATCTGAATGGTTGCGCCAGTCTGAGGGTTGCGACCGGTGCGTGCTGCACGGTGGCCCTTCTCAACACTCAACCAACCTGGAATGGTTACTTTGCCGCCGCCAGCAACTTCTTTGGCAATGGTCTCGAAGATTGCGTCAACAACACGGTTGACTGCAGCCTGTGACTCGCCGGTGTGCTTTGCAACGGCTTCTACTAGCTCGCTCTTGTTTAGTGACATTTGGGGTCCTCCTGGACTTGAACATGTTTGACGGTCTGTCGAAATCAACCTACAAGCATTTAGACGCCTAAACACCTTTTATTTCGGCGTGTTGCGCACTTTAACCCCGAAAATTCAAGGAATTAGGCCGAATGTTCGACTTTGAGGTCAAATCACTGCAGCGGTTGTGATTTTGGGCTTGGTCAAGAAATGCAAAAACCGCCATCTGATCAGATGACGGTTTCGGCTTGAAACTTGTGATTTACCAGCTTGACTTGGTAATGCCTGGCAGTTCGCCACGGTGAGCCATGTCGCGAAAGCGAACACGTGAAACACCGAACTTGGCTAGAACACCGCGTGGGCGACCATCGATTGCGTCACGGTTGCGAAGGCGAACCGGTGAAGCGTTGCGAGGTAGCTTCTGAAGGCCCAAACGAGCCTCTTCGCGCTGTGCGTCAGTTGACGCAGGGTCAACCAATGCCTTCTTTAGAGCGAGGCGCTTTTCGGCGTAACGCTCGACGATTACTTTGCGCTGCTCATTACGAGCAATCTTGCTTTTCTTAGCCATGGGTTTAGCGCTCCTCGCGGAATTCGACGTGCTGACGAATTACTGGGTCGTATTTCTTCAAAACGATACGGTCTGGGTCGTTGCGACGGTTCTTCTTGGTCACATAAGTGAAACCAGTGCCGGCAGTCGAACGAAGCTTGATGATCGGACGAACGTCCTTGTCTTTTTTAGCCATTTTCTATTGGTTCCTTAGATCTTCTCGCCGCGGGCAAGGATTTCTGCAACCACTGCTTCGATGCCGCGAACATCAATAACCTTGATGCCACGTGCGCTGAGCTGTAGTGTCACGTTGCGCTTCAGTGAAGGCACAAAGTAGGTCTTCTTCTGAATGTTTGGGTTAAAGCGACGCTTGGTTTTGTTCTGGGCGTGCGAAACGGCGTGACCAAACTGCGGCTTGGTCTCGGTTACCTGACAGTACGCTGCCATTTGTTCCTCCGTATGGATGTCTGCTTCTCGATCGACTTGAGTCGAAAGAGACTAAGTCTTTGTGAGCTTAGGCTTTGGCCGTAATCTTTTAGGCGAGCAAAAAACCAAAGATTTTGGTGTGCTCGAAGATTGTGGAAAACCCACTCAACTGCTCAAGTCTAGGCGAGAGCGGGCTCGTTAAGCAAGTCTGATTCTTAAAAATCAAGAGTGACACGCCGAACAGGTGCCAAAAATCTCAATTGTGTGGCTGGTTTCGGTGAATCCGTGCTCAGCTGCCACAGCATCTGCCCAGTTTTCAACTTTGCTTGCGTCGATTTCAACGGTCGCACCGCAGCTGCGGCAGATCAGGTGATGGTGGTGCCCGGTCGCACAAGCGCGATAGATCAGTTCGCCATCGTTCGAGTTGAGCACATCGGCATCGCCAGCCGAAGCGAGGTCGGCGAGCGCACGATAAACCGTGGCTAGCCCAATGGTTGAACCGTGGTTGCGCAACACCAGGTGAAGCTGCTGAGCGCTAACGAAACCCGTGGCCTCGCCAAGCGCGTGACGCACGGCGTCTTTTTGCCAGGTGTTTCGTTTTGAAGCCGAAGTGTTTAGATCAGCCATTGTTATTGCGCCCCTTTGGCACGGTTTCGCAAGGTTTCGATAAACCGACAAACCAGGTAAATCAGAAACGAAAGCGTAGTTACATATGGGCTAACCGGCAGGCCGCCACCGACGGCAAGCATGATTCCGCCCACCACAGAAACCACAGCGAACGTCACGCTCAATGTCACGGCGAGCGCAGGTGACGAGGTGATTCGAATGGCTGCCGCCGCCGGAGTAACAAGAAGTGAAAGCACAAGCAGCGCACCAACCACTTGAACGCTGGCTGCCACCGATAGCCCGAGCAGCAGCATAAAGACAATCGACAATGTGCGAGTTGGCACGCCTCTGGCCGCGGCAACTTCAGGGTCGAGGCTGGCAAAACTCAACGGCCTCCAGATCATCGCAAGAGCCACCAGCACCGCAGCGGTGATGCCAACCAGCCACAAAAGCTGCGGTTCATCAACGGCAACTATTTGACCGGTTAGCAAACCAAACTTATTTGCCGCCCTGCCTTCATACATTGAAAGCGCCAAAATGCCCAAGCCAAGACCGAACGGCATAAGCACGGCGATGATTGAGTTGCGATCTTTAGCCTTTGCACCAAGAGCGCCAATTAAAAGCGCCGCGGTTAGCGAACCTGCTATTGAACCCACAACGACATCGATTGAGGCCAATAGTGCAATCGACGCCCCTGCGAAAGAAAGTTCGCTAATGCCGTGCACAGCGAATGACAAGTCTCGCTTGATGACAAAAATGCCTACAAAGCCGCCCAGCAAACCCAGTAGTGCTCCGGCCAGAAGAGAATTCTGAACCAAAGGCAGCAGTTGGCCATAGTCGGCAAAGTTAAACAGGCGACCCAAAATATCATTCAATGACATCAGATCCACTCCTCATCAGGGTGGTGTTCGTGGTCATGAGTGCCAACGACCACAATGCGTCCTTGGTTTCTGAGCACGTCAACTTGAGTTCCATAGAGTTCGCTCAGAACCTCGCTGCGCAACACTTCGTCAGGGCTGCCGATCTTGAACTTGCCCTTGGCCAAATAGAGCACCCGGTCGACCATGTCTAGAATCGGGTTCACATCGTGAGTTACAAAAAGCACTGCCATTTGGTTGGCCTTGCGCTCTTGGTCGATTAATTCGCCAACCACATGTTGCTGATTCAAGTCAAGCGCGGTCAGCGGTTCGTCGGCTAACAACAGGGCAGGCTTGCCAATCACAGCCTGACCCACTCTAAGGCGTTGAAGTTGGCCGCCCGAAAGCGAACTTATCGGTTGGTTTTGAAATTCGCTGGCACCCATGCGCTCAACAACCTCATTGATTCTTTGAGAATTCTTGTGATTCGGCAGAGCTAGACCAAACTTGTGGCCATCAAGACCAAGACGCAAAAGATCGCGGCCGCGAATCGGCACTTGCCCTTCGCTCGGGCGGTGCTGCGGAATGTATCCGATGTCGCGACTGCCTCGGTGCACATTGTGCCCCGCCACCTTGATTTGACCTTTGGTCAGTGACTGCTGGCCAAGAATCGCTTTGAGCAGGCTCGACTTGCCCGAACCATTGGAGCCAATCACGGCAATCAGTTCACCAGGCGAAACCTCAAGATCTAAGTTCTGCCAAAGAGTGGTTTCGCCAAGGCTGAGGTCAGCTGCTCGAACGCTAAGAGCTGGTTGATTCGGATTTTTCATTAGAGCACCGGTTCTTGAGCGCGAATCGCTTCGATTTGAGCAACATTGTCGCTCATCCAGGTTAGATAATTTTTGCCCTGAGGCAAGCTCTCGCTAAAGAAAATAATTTTGGTCGTGCCAGTTTTTTGAGCCCATGCTGTTAGCTGGGTCAGTTGGGGCCCAGACTGTTGAGCGTTCAAAACCAGCCATTCGACCGGCGTATTTGCGGCGAAACCTAAAGATCCGTTCGCAACACTGCCAAAAAAGAACGTCTTCATAAGTGCCATATTTTGAACCGAAATATCATTGCCATTCATGACCGCTTGGCGCACCGACGGCGGCGTTAGGTCAACAGCAAAGTTTGCAATCAGACGCAAACCCACACTCTCGGGCTGAATAATGCTGGTCAGCGCTAAATTCTTGCACTTTGGGCTGCCTGGAAACTGCGCTGTTCCGCAGGTGTAGCGATAAGAAGCCTTGTCTAAACGCTTTTCTAATGTAGCCAGTGATGATTGGAACTTCGCATTCGCGGTCTTGAATGTGGCCGCATCTGGTTTGTCACGATTTGCCAGGGTCTCGGTAATGTCGTTTGCCGCTCGGGCAACGATTTGAAAGTCGTACCAAACGTGCGGGTCGTTCACTAAATGGCCGTAACGCGGTTTGACGTTCTTTTCATTTGGTGCCAGCGCTATCACGCGGTCTTTTGGCTGGTTCGACGCTGCAACTAACTGGTTCATAAAACTGTCATAGCCATTGCCGGTGAAAAAAATCAGGTCAGCGTTGTTTATGGCAGCTTGGTCGCGAACGCTGGCCTCGAACGAGTGCGGGTCTTGGTTCGGTTTGTTCACGATTGAGGTGACTTGAACTTTGTCACCGGCAATTGCCTCGATCATGCTTGCCCAAACCGAGGTTGACGCGACAATCTTGAGCGGGGCATTCGCGGGGCTCGGTGTGCCTGGCGCACAGGCAGTCAGCGCCGAGGGCACCGCAGCGAGGATTGCCAGAATCGCAAAAAGTTTGCGCGTGGTGCTTGCGGGTGCGGTTGTGCTCATATTTGCAGTCTAAACACTAATGAGAATCATTGTCAATAAACCAAAATCGTCTATTTAGCGTGACAAATTTGTTATTCGAGGTAACCGCAGGCCAAGCAAAGCCGCCAATAAGCTAATGGCAAAGATTCCCATCAATGGCGAAGGGCTTATCGATGACACAGCTTGACATAGCTTTATGGCTCGGAATGATCTGCGTAGCTCTGGCAATGATTAGTTTTCGCTGGGGAACAGCTAGAGGCATTGTGGCGATATTGGTAACCGGTTTGCTTGTGCCGCTCTCGCTGATGTCACTGAGCAACCTTTTGCCCGAACTTGGCGTGGTGGTTGCGCTATTTATCGCAGCAGTGGTGCCCTCGCCCAAACAATCAGCAGTTGAGCAGTCGGCACAAACTAGTCGAGCAGAAGCGCAGGTTCTTCGATAATCGCAGCAACGTCTTGAACAAAACGTGATGCGACGTCGCCGTCAACAACTCGGTGGTCAAAAGTTGCGCCAATAGTTGTAACCTGGCGAACTTGAATCTCATTGTTCACAACCCAAGGCTTCGGGCGAATCGAGCCAAGGGCCACAATGCCCACTTCACCAGGGTTCAAAATCGGGGTTCCAGTGTCAACACCAAACACACCAATGTTGGTGAGCGTGATGGTTCCGTCGCGCATGTCAGCCGGAGTGGTCTTTCCGTCACGAGCCGTGTAGGTCAGCTGCTCAAGGGCCTTAGCCAACTCAAGCATCGACATTTTGTCGGCATCTTTAATGTTCGGCACGATCAACCCGCGCGGGGTAGCAGCTGCCACACCAAAGTTCACAAAGTTGTGCACGATGATCTCTTCGTCGGTCCAAGTCGAGTTCACAGTTGGGTTGCGTCGCACAGCCCAAATCATTGCCTTGGCCATAATCAGCACCGGTGAAACTTTTACGCCCGCAAAGTCAGTTGAAGACTTTAAACGTTTGACATATTCCATAGTGCGGGTCGCATCAACATCAACAAAAATGCTCACGTGCGGTGCGGTGAAAGCCGACTGAACCATTGCGGTGGCGATGGCCTTGCGCACGCCTTTAACAGGGATGCGCTCCTCACGAGCCGAAGGAGCCTCGGGAGTGCTCAAGTTTCTGAACACGCTCGCCTGAGATGCCGCGGCCAAAACGTCTTCGCGAGTGACTTCGCCGGCCGTGCCGGTTGGGTTCACGTTGCCGAGGTCTACGCCCAAGTCTTTGGCTAACTTGCGCACAGGAGGCTTAGCAATAATCGATTCGTCGTTGTTGCTAATGATCGGCATGGCTGAAGTTACCGAAGCAACCGGCAGTGCCGAGGCTGCCGCGGTTTGTGCTGGCAAAACGTTTGAGCTAGTGCGGCCGCGACGACGCGAACCAGCGTGACCGGCCGAACCGTAACCAACCAAGTTTGGTTGCTTCTCTTCACTAGAAACTGAAGCGGCCGTGTCTGAAACTGTGCTGTGCGCAGCCGCGGCCGCCGAAGCAGCGGCAGCCGGATCAATGCTGCCGGTAGCCGAGCCAACAACTGGCCCGGTTACAGTCACACTAATAATGGGCTTGCCCACCTCGACGGTGTCACCCTCTTTAGCCAAAAGCTCGCTGATAACGCCGGCGAAAGGGCAAGGCAACTCAACCAAAGACTTTGCAGTTTCAATTTCAACGATTACCTGGTTGACGCCAACGGTGTCGCCCGGGGCAACCTTCCACGAAACGATCTCAGCTTCAGTGAGCCCTTCGCCAACGTCTGGAAGATTGAAATAAGCAAGTTGTGACATGGTGTGCCTCTCTTAATAAGCCAAGACTCGGTCAACCGCATCAAGAATGCGGTCGGCGTCAGGCAAGAATCTTTCTTCAAGCTTCGCAGGTGGGTAGGGCACATCGAAGCCACCAACACGCAAAACCGGCGCTTCAAGGTGATAAAAGGCAAGCTCGTGAACTTTTGCTGCAATTTCTGAGCCAACAGAAACAAAGTTGCTGGCCTCTTGAGCAACGACCAGTCGGCCAGTTTTCTTAACAGACTCAACAATCGCGCCAAAGTCAATCGGCGAGATCGAACGCAAGTCGATTACCTCAAGGCTTACGCCCTCTTCAGCAGCGATCTCAGCGGCTTGCAATGCGACCGTGACCATCGGGCCATAGCAAACCACGGTTGCACTTGTTCCCTCGCGCAACACTCGAGCCGAGTGCAGTGCCAGCGGGGCTTCGTCAAGGTTGACCGGGCCCTTCTGCCAATAGCGACGCTTTGGTTCGAAGAACATGATTGGGTCGCTCGAAGCCACAGCTTGCTGAATCATCCAGTAAGCATCGTTCGGGTTGCTGGGGCTAACAATTCGCAAACCCGCGGTGTGCGCAAAATAAGCTTCGGGGCTTTCGCTGTGGTGTTCAACAGCTCCGATGCCGCCGCCATAGGGAACACGAATGACCACAGGCATGGTCAGGTAGCCTTCAGAACGGTTTTGCAACTTAGCCAACTGAGTAGTGATCTGGTTGAAGGCCGGAAAAATGAATCCGTCGAATTGAATTTCGGTAACCGAACTGTAGCCTCGCATTGCAAGGCCAATCGCGGTTCCGATGATTCCCGATTCTGCAATCGGTGAGTTGAAGATTCGCTTCGGGCCAAACTCGGCCAACAAGCCTTCGGTCACACGAAAGACGCCGCCGAGCTCAGCAACGTCTTCGCCGAAAACCAAAACTTTTTCATTGTCGTGCATTGCTTTAGCCAGACCAGAGTTAATGGCCTTGGCAATCGACATTTCTACGAAGTTGCTCATTAGTTGCCCTCGCCCTCAAATGAAGCTTCATAATCGTTGAGCCATGCATATTGCTCGGCGATTACCGGGTGAGGCTGCGAATAAACGTGCTGGAACATGTTTTCAATCGGCGGGTTTCCCAAAGCAAAAGTAGCTTCACGAATCTCGGCTGCAAGCTTGTCGCCGTGAGCTGCGCACTCATCAAAGAATGCCTGCTCAACACCGCGATTGCGCAAGAACTTTTCGAACCGCGCCAACGGGTCTCGGGCCTGCCAATATTCGACTTCGGCTGAATCGCGATATTTAGTCGGATCATCGCTGGTGGTGTGAGCACCGATGCGATAGGTCATCGCCTCGATGAAAGTTGGTCCGAGGCCGGCGCGGGCGTCATCCATGTGCTTAGCGGTTACCGCGTAGCAAGCTAGAACGTCGTTTCCGTCAACTTGGATTCCGGGCACACCAAAACCGGTGCCGCGAAGATATAGAGGAACCTTTGTCTGACGAGCCACGTTTGACGAAATGGCCCACTGGTTGTTCTGGCAGAAGAAGACCTGAGGAGTTTGATTGATGGCAGCAAACAAGAGCGATTCGCTCACGTCACCTTCAGCTGTTGCTCCATCACCGAAATAAGTGATTACTGCTAGGTCTTCGTCTTTGTTTCCGGTGCCAACTTTGCCATCAAAAGCCACGCCCATGGCATAACCGGTTGCATGCAGTGCTTGAGTGCCCAAAACAATTGCATAGAGGTGAAAGCGAGTTTCGTCAGGGTTCCAACCACCGTGGTTAACACCGCGAAGCATTTTGAGAATAGACATGAGGTCGATGCCGTGGGTGATAGCCACACCGTGTTCGCGGTAGCTAGGAAAAATGTGGTCGTTGTGGCCAACGCCATAACCTGAACCAATTTGTGCAGCTTCTTGACCGATGGCGGGAATCCAGAGGCCTAATTGGCCTTGGCGCTGAAGGGCGGTGGCCTCAGCGTCGAATCGACGCATGATTGCCATGTCGCGATAAAACTTGAGATAGTCAGCGTCGGTTAGGCGCTCAATGTAGGCGGCATAGTCAGCGAACTCAGGGGCAACACTAAACTCACCCTCTATTGAGAGCATTTGAACCATAGGCACGCGTTGTGCGTCTTGTGCAGTCACAGACTCCAATTTACTTTGTTCGTGGCAGAATCTAGACATGATTCGATTTCTAGTTGCAACAGTTATTAACGCGTTTGGCCTATGGGTGGTCACAAGTTTGATTCCGGCCATTCATTTGGTGCCATACGGCGGCCTTGAAACTTGGCAATATGTTCTCAGCTATTTGACCGTCGCATTGATTTTTGGGCTTGTGAACTCGGTTATCGCTCCCGTAATCAAAATCATTGCTCTGCCGGCTTACATCTTGACTTTCGGCTTGATTTCGTTCGTGATCAATGGCGCCCTGCTTTTGCTTGTTGCATGGATCAGCGGCTTCTTGAACTTTGGAGTATTCAAAATCGACGGGTTCACTAGCTCAGGCTTGAGCATCACCTCACTTGGTTGGGCGATTGTGGCGTCACTGATTTTGAGTGTTACTGCTTTTGTAACCCGCGGAGCCTTGAAGCTTTTCAGAATCTTGTAACTCGATCGGCTTGGGTTTGGCGTCGTCGTTGTCTTTGGGCCAACCCAGGTGCAGTTTTGCAAAAAACGGCGCGGTTGCAGCAACTTCGAGAAGTTGATGTTCGGTGGCCATTTTTCGGTCAATGGTGAGTTCGCCGGCTTGATAACGACTTTCAACTAGATCACAAAGCGCATTTAGGTTTGCTAGCTGCGACCAGATCGCAGTCAGCCCGGCGGCAACCGCTAGGCCCAGTTCTGGGTTCTCGATAGCCCAGACCACTAAACCGCAGTCGTTAAAAATCAAATCGGCGATGTCGTTATTTGCCAGCCCAAACATCGAAGCCACGCGCGAGCTGTGGTCGCCCCATAGGGCCAACTGACTTGCCGTCAGCTGATGGCGAATGCGATTTAGCTCGTTGAGATCGGCGTGAACCTGCACGCCATCGGTTGAGGTAATGGTTCTCATCAGAGGTGAAGCCCTAACTGCGCAATCATTTGCGTGAGCGGAACCACCGGTGTTAACCCAATTGGTGTGCCTCCGCCCAACGATGACCCGCCGAGCAAAGTGCAAATGGCTGTCAGTTCGATTTCGAGCAGGTCGATTCGATGCATAAAGGCCGTAGCAGCTGGGCCTGACCAAAGAGCGGGGTTTGGCTTAGACATGCGAAGCGCCGCCAAGGCTGCCTGAATGTTGTTTAGTAGCTGATTCATTGTTCAAGTTTCGATTTTTGTGATTCGCATAGAGGCGAACGAACTCAAACGGTGCAAAGTCAGTCGATCTTGCTGGCTGCTAGCAACTGCGCTCGTAGCACCCCTCAACTTGCAATCGCTGGCAGAATAGAGGGGTGAGCAAACTTTCAATTCAGCCCCTAAGCCCCCTCGACGGTCGCTATCGTTCGGCAGTTGCCGACCTTGGCATTCACCTTTCAGAAGCCGGCCTAAACCGCGCCCGCATCGCCGTCGAAGTTGAGTGGTTGCTGCACCTCGCCAACCGCAACCTGCTGGGCACCAACCGCACCATCGACCAGGCCGAGGCCAAGACCCTGCGCGACCTAGTCGCAAACTTTTCTGACGAAGACGTAGCCAAGCTGGCCGCATTCGAGGCAACCACCAAGCACGACGTTAAAGCGGTTGAATACTTTATTCGCGAAAAATTGACGGCGATGGGCCGCCCCGACCTTCTTGAACTAACCCACTTCGCGTGCACCAGCGAAGACATCAACAACCTGTCTTATGCCATTGTCGTGCGCGACGCGGTGAACGATGTTTGGTTGCCTCGCGTTGAACTGTTGATGGCTAAGCTTCGCGCGCTGTCTGCCAAATCGGCAGCCGTGCCGATGTTGTCGCGCACTCACGGCCAACCAGCTACCCCAACCACCATGGGCAAAGAGATCGCCGTTTTTGTTCACCGCCTGCAGCGCCAGCTCGACCGCATTGCAAAGGCGGAATATCTTGGCAAGTTCAGTGGCGCGACCGGCACTTTCTCGGCGCACGTGGTCGCCGCCCCATCCGTTGACTGGCTCACCGAGTCTGAGGTTTTTGTAAGCAGCTTGGGTCTCACCTGGAACCCACTCACCACCCAGATCGAATCACACGACTGGCAAGCTGAGCTTTATGGCTCAGTCGCGCTGTTCAACCGCATCTTGCACAATTTCTGCACGGATGTTTGGACCTACATCTCGCTGAACTATTTCAAGCAGATTCCTCAGGCGGGAGCCACTGGCTCATCAACTATGCCTCACAAAGTCAACCCGATTCGCTTTGAGAACGCCGAGTCAAACCTCGAGCTGTCAAATGCCGTGCTCGACAGCTTGGCAGCCACACTTGTGACATCGAGGATGCAGCGCGACCTAACCGACTCAAGCTCGCAGCGCAACATTGGTTTGGGTTTTGGTCACTCGCTTTTGGCAGTGGATAACGTAACTCGCGGTCTTGACGAGCTCGAGCTTTCAAGTGCCATTCTTGCTAGCGACCTAGCCGAGAATCTCGAAGTTTTAGGTGAGGCAGTTCAGACCGTGATTCGCGCTGAGGTGGCCGCCGGCCGCAGCAGCATTTCGAACCCTTATGAGCTTCTCAAAGAACTTACACGCGGCAAACGAATCAGCACCGATGACTTGCAAGTGTTCATCAATCAACTGGAAATCGGGCAAGAAGCCAAAGATCGACTTTTGCTTCTGACTCCGCACAACTACATC
>CAIYTL010000134.1 GCA_903929105.1 uncultured Micrococcales bacterium
GTCCGGGCGCCATGCCGGGTGGCGGGCATTCGGGTTCACATGGCCACGCCGGAGGCAACTCGCAAAGTTCAATCAACTCGACTCTCGTAGCCTTTTTGAAAAAGAACGCGGCCACGAGCAAATATCAGGTCGCTACATTTGGCGGCTTGGCGGCTGCGTCTTACATAACCGGGTCAGATTTGAGCGTTTTGGCAATTGGTGGCTTTAGTGGCACTGACCCGTCACCTACTTTGGCTCAGTTCGAAAAGCTGGTTGCTTCTGGTCAACTCAAATATGTTGTCGGTGCAGACATAGTCGGAATGGGGGGCGGCATGGCCCCAGGGTCCAGTTCAGCTGTCCAGACTAATGAATCAGCGAGTTCTCAGATTGACACTTGGGTTTCTACTAACTGCCAAACCGAAGAGTACCTAGGTGATTCTGGCGCAACAACTGACACATCGAATGCGCCACCCGCATTTTTTGGCAACGACCAAAACCCGATTTTATACAGCTGCAAGAACTAGCGACGACCGAAAGCGGCGTTCTTTGCCATTGACGGAAAAACTAAGCCGTGCATTGGCCAAACCGACCACCAGTATGCGTGGCCGAGTAGGCCACGCGGTGCATAGATGGCGCGTTGAATAACTCGCGTGCCGCCAGCTTCAGTCGGTTCAACTCGCCATTCAAGCCAAGCCAAGCCGGGCATTTTCATCTCGGCACGCAACCGAAGCAACTTGCCTCGCTCGATTGCTTCGACGCGCCAAAAATCTAAAGCGTCGCCTTCAATTAGGTGGTCTGGGTCGCGTCGGCCCCTGCGAAGCCCAACGCCGCCAACCATTTTGTCGAGCACACCTCTGAGGCGCCAAGCCCAACTCGCAGTCGAATAGCCGTGTTCACCACCGATGGCTTCAACTCGAGCCCATACATGCTCGGGGCTGTCTGTGGTCTCAACGGTGCGCACGTCGCTATAGAGCGAGCCACCAGCCCAGTTCGGGTCTGTGGGCAGCGGGTCACTGGGGGCTCCGGGCAGTGATGCGCTCGACCACGAAGTTTCGACGTTGGCCTCTTTGATTTTTTTGAGCGCCAATTGAACGGCGCGTTTGAAAGGCGTGAGGCCACCCACTGGGTCGGCAATTAGCGAACGGATGCTGTCATCGCGCGCTACCACCTCGTTCTTAAGGCTCGCGACTAGGCGTTTGGCCAAAGTGAATGGCACCGGGGTGCCGAGCCCCACCCATCCGCTTGAAAGATTTGGCGTTAGAAACGGTAGGGGAATAATGATGCGTTTGCGAAGCCCCGCTGACTCGGCGTATTGCAACATCATTTTGCGGTAGGTGAAAACTTCTGGGCCGCCAATGTCGTAGTCGCCAGAGATTTCGGGTGGCAGTGCGGCAGCGCCAACTAGGTAGCGCAACACGTCGCGAATAGCGATTGGCTGAATGCGAGTTTCAACCCAACGAGGGGTCGTCATGATCGGCAAACGTTCGGTCAAATAGCGCAGCATTTCGAACGAAGCAGAGCCAGAGCCTATGACTACGCCCGCGCGCAACTCAATGGTTGGCACACCGCTAGCCCTCAAAATTTCGCCGGTTTCCATGCGCGAATGCATGTGCGGCGAAAGTTTTTCGGTGGTGCGCTGATCGATCATTCCGCCCAAATAAACCATTCGGCGCACTTTTGCAGCCTTGGCTAGTTGGGCAAAGTCTGCAGCCATTGAACTTTCTTGCGATTCAAAATCACCAGCGCTCATGAGTGAGTGCAAAAGGTAGTAAGCAACGTCAACGCCTTTGAGCGCTTTAGCCAGCGCTTTGCTGTCGGTGGCATCGCCTTCGACTACCTCAACCTGCGAGATCCACGAGTGGTCGGTGAGCCTTGCGGCGTTTCGGGCGAAAACCCGCACCCGATAACCGTGTTGCAACAGTTCGCTTATCAAACGGCCACCGATGTATCCCGTGGCGCCTGTTACTAGGCAGAGCGCATTTTCGCCCGAGGCGCTTTGCAGCAAAGGTAGCCCGGCGGTGATTGAATCTGGCATGTGGCTCCTAGTTGCAAAGGTTATTTGATTGACTTGGGTGAGCGAAGTTTGAAACCTGCAGGGTCTGCGAGCAAGCCAGCAAAAGCAATTTCAGCAGCACCCACTAAGACTAAGTTTGCGCCTAGTTCTGCTTTGCGAACGACCACACGCTCACGAGCACCGGCCAAGCCACCGGCGCGAGCTTTTGCCAATAGGCGATAGTCGTCGGCGTCGAACAGCGAGCTTAGAAACCCAGCGAGAAGGACTACCTCTGGGTTGAAGATGTTCACGCAGTTTGCAATCGCGATTCCGAGCAGGTCAATTTGTCGTTCGATGAGTTTTCGCACACGCAAAGATTTTGATTTGAGAATTGCTCGCGTGAGCTCGTCGTCGTCGGCATCATCGAGGTGAAGGGCGTCGAGCAGGTCTTCACGTTTCACCAGTGCTTCAAGAGTGCCGGGCAAGCCTGCGCTGTCTTCAATCTTTGAATCAGAAATTCGCATGTGACCTAGTTCGCCGGCAAACCCTGCGGTGCCTCGAAGCATTTGCCCGCCAACAATAACGCCGCCGCCGATGCCACCCGCACCACCAAAAATGTAGACAATATCGTTGAATCCTCGACCTGCGCCAAAGTCTCGTTCTGCCACGCAAGATATTGTGCCGTCGTTTCCAAGTGAAACCGGCAAGCCAGTTTTAGCCGATATCATCGAAGCCAGCTCGACCTCACCCCAGCCGAGCATGGTTACCATTCGAAGGGTTCCAGTTTGCTCGTTCACTTGTCCGGGAATCGAAACTCCGATGCCTGCGATCAGCGAGTTTTTGTCTAATCCAGACCTGATTGATGCAACCAGTTCAGCGATGATTTCGACCACTCGGCTTGGCGATGGCAATAGGCCCGTCACTGCTCGGCGTCTGTCAATTACTTTGCCGGCCAAACCCACAGCCGCCACTCTCACGGCATATGTAGTGATTTCAACTGCAAAAGCCACGACTCGGTTATTCACCGAAACCATGTGGCTGGGGCGGCCGACTCCGGTTGCTTGAGGGCGCTCGGTTTCTAATAACAAACCGCGTTCAGAAAGTTCTGCAACCAAGTCGCTTACGGTGGATCGGTTTAGGCGAGTCTGAGCTGCTAAGTCTGATCTTGAAAGGCTGACGTTTTTGTGCACGAGGCTCAAGACGAGCGAAAGATTGTGAATGCGCAGGTCTTCGCGGCTGCTGCCAACCCTGTTGGCACGCAGTGTTGGCAGCGCAATTTCATTCACTCGAAAAGCCTATAACTTCAAGCTTCGTCAAGCACAGGGGCGCTCATAGTCACGAGTTTGTAACGTTACTTTTTTGTTAGCAAAAAAAGGCGTTTTCGATTTGCTTCTATTTGTTGTCTAGGGCAACATAATGCACAGGCCTAAAAAAGGTTGGCTGCGGCTTCTCTGCGCAGCGAAAAATATCAACAGATCGAAAGGCACAAAATGAAGAAGTCTTCATTGTTCGCAGTTGTCGCCGTTTCAGCTTCGGCAGCGTTGCTGCTGAGCGGTTGCAGCAACTCATCGAGCGCTCCATCGAGCACTCGTGCATGTATCATCCTTCCTGACGCAGACAGCGGCACTCGCTGGGAGCCAGGCGACCGCCCAGCTCTAGAATCAGCGCTAACCGCAGCTGGATTCGAAGCAGACATTCAGAACGCACAGAACGACACCAGCAAGTACGCAACTATTGCAGACCAGCTGCTCACCAAGGGTTGTGGCGTTATGTTGCTAGTTGACCTTCAGGGTGCCGGTGTAGCTGTTGCAGAAAAGGCAAAAGCTCAGGGCGTTAAGGTAATCGCTTATGACCGTCCAATCACAGGCGCTGACTACTACGTTTCATTCGACAACACCAAGGTTGGCGAGATGGAAGGCCAGACCGTTCTTGATGGTCTAGCTGCTGCTGGCAAAGACCCAGCAACCGCAAGCATCGTTTACTCGAGCGGTGACCCTGCAGACGGTAACGCCAAGATGTTCCTTGACGGCGCATTGTCAGTTCTTGACGCTGCTGGCGCAAAGGCTGCATTCACCATGGCTGGAACCTGGGACGGCCCAACTGCCGGCACCGAGTTCGAGCAGGCTTACACCAAGCTAGGTGGCAACATCGACGCAGTTCTAGCACCTAACGACAACAACGCTGCGAACATCATCGCGATCTTGAGCAAGAACGGCAAGACTGTTCCTGTTTCAGGTCAAGACGCATCGACTGCTGGTCTTCAGAACGTATTGCTAGGCCTACAGACCGCTACCGTTTACAAGCCATTCAAGACTGAAGCAACTGCTGCTTCAGACCTTGCCATTCAGTTGCTAAAGGGCGAGACCCCAACTGTTGACAAGACTCTTGCTGACGGCACCCCATTCGTTGCATTGACCCCAATCTTGGTCAAGGCTGACAATGTGAAAGATGTTGTAGCTGCTGGCGATGCCAAGGCTGCTGACCTCTGCACCACCGCTGTTGCAGCTGCTTGTGCTGCAAACGGCGTTCAGTAACAAATAGCAAAACCTTAGTGAACTTGCGCCGGCCCTTCTGGGTCGGCGCAAGTTTGCACTTTGAAATTAAACAGAAAAAAAGGAGGACATCCCATGGATGTTCCAGTGATTGAGCTCTCGGGAGTTCTCAAAAGTTTCGGCCCAGTTGACGTCTTGAAAGGCGTTGACTTTAAGGCATATGGCGGCAAGGTGACCGCACTAGTTGGCGATAACGGCGCCGGCAAATCAACCCTCATCAAAGGTCTTTCGGGCGTTCAGCCTTATGACGCCGGCGTGGTCAAGTTTGACGGCGAGGTCGTGCACATTCACTCGCCACGCCAAGCCGGTCACCTAGGCATCGAGGTTGTTTATCAAGACTTGGCATTGTGCGAAAACCTAGACATTGTTCAGAACATGTTCTTGGGTCGCGAAGAGATCACCGAGTTGACTCTTGATGAAGCCAGCATGGAGCTTCAGGCCACCAAGGCTTTGCAGAGCCTTTCAGTTCGCACCGTGAAGTCTGTTCGCCAAAAAGTTTCGAGCCTTTCGGGTGGTCAACGTCAGACTGTTGCAATCGCCCGCAGCGTTCTTCGCAAAGCAAAACTTGTGATTCTCGACGAGCCAACCGCCGCACTTGGCGTTGCTCAGACAGAGCAGGTTTTGAACCTTGTTCGCCGACTAGCCGATTCAGGCGTTGCAGTTGTGATCATTAGCCACAACCTTGGCGACGTCTTCAAAGTTTGCGACTACATCAGCGTTCTTTACCTAGGCAAAATGGTTGCCTCAGTTAAGACATCAGAAACAACCCAGGCCGACGTTGTGGGTTACATCACCGGAACAAAGAGCATGGATGGAGCCTCAGCATGAGCGACGTAAAGATTTCTTCAGGTCACGAAGGTAACGTTCGCGACCAAGTAACTGCCTATTTTCAGCGAATCAAGAACGGTGAAATGGGCGCCTTGCCTGCCGTTGGTGCGCTGGTCGTAGTTGGTGCGCTGTTCTCAATTCTTAGCCCTTTCTTCTTAACCAAGTTGAACTTTGCAAACCTATTCGTTCAGGCTGCTGAGCTAACAATGTTGGCTGTTGCACTTGTATTCGTGATTTTGCTTGGCGAAATCGACCTTTCAGCAGGTGTCACCGCCGGTGTCGCAATGGCAGGTTTCTTTTTGCTGCTACATGGCGGAACAAACTGGATCGTTGCGCTTGTCGTAGCTTTCGTAATCGGTGGCGCAATCGGCGCCCTGATCGGTTTCTTCGTTGCTCGAATCGGTGTGCCGTCGTTTGTTGTCACGCTTGGTTTGTTCCTAGGTTTTCAGGGCCTTCAGCTGGTAATGCTCGGCGAAGGTGGCATCTTCAGAATCGATGTTCCAGAAATCAAGTCGATTATGAATGACAACCTGCCTACCTGGGGCGGCTGGGTCTTCCTGGCTTTGATGCTCGTGCTTTCGGCAGCTGTTTCGTTCTGGGACCGCGCCCGCCGTGCACGTCACGACCTTTCAAACCGACCGATTGAACTTTTGTATGCCAAACTCGCCGTGTTTGCGATTCTTGGTGGAACAACGGTTTATCTTCTGAACGAAAACCGCAGTCAGGGCTTCGCATCAATTTCAGGTGTGCCGATTGTTATTCCAATCGCCGTTTTGATCTTGTTCATCGGAACCCTAGTTCTTGACCGCACTCAGTTCGGCCGTCACCTCTATGCAGTTGGTGGCAATGCAGAGGCTGCTCGTCGCGCAGGAATCAAAGTTGCGAACATCCGCATCACCGCGTTCATCATTTGTTCGATGCTCGCCGTAGTTTCTGGCCTTTTTCACGTGAGCCGTCTTGGTGCTGTTGAAGCAACCGCTGGCCGTCAAATCGTGCTAAACGGTGTGGCAGCTGCTGTTGTGGGTGGCGTGAGCCTTTTTGGTGGCCGTGGTCGCCTTGTGCACGCAGCCATCGGTGCTTTCGTAATCGTGATGATTGAAAACGGTTTGGGTCTTCTAGAGTTCCCAGCCGGTGTCAACCTAGTAGTTACCGGTTCGGTGCTGATCTTGGCCGCAACCATCGACGCTCTATCGCGCAAGCGAGGCAACGGCGCTCGAAGCTAGCTTTAAAACGCGAAACCGCTCAGGCCGAAACAGGTCTGGGCGGTTTTTCTTTAAGCGCCCATACCCTACGGCAGTTGTTAAATTTCTAGAGTTATAAAAAAGAAATTCATAGTAAATGGATTTTCATATTGTTCGCTGTAAAGCTCAAATAGGATTAGAAAAAAGCCGAGGCA
>CAIYTL010000135.1 GCA_903929105.1 uncultured Micrococcales bacterium
GGCTAAACTTATAAACTTTTGGCATGAGCGCCCTCGTGATTTTCGCAGTCAACGTGAAGGCCGTCGCAGGTTTCTATCAGTCGGTTATTGGCTTTTCGGCGCAGCCAAAACCTGGCGACAGCAAAAAAGACATTCGCTTAGGCAAAGGCAGCGAAGAGCTTCTGATTCATTCGATTGCGCCTAGAATCGCCGAAGCGATTGTTCTTGAGTCGCCACCAGTTGCCAGGGAATATTCTGCGTTGAAGCCGGTTTTTGATGTGGATGTGCTTTCAGCGGCCTTGGAGCAAGTGAAAAGCAACGGCGGTGTTGTAACCGACAGGGCGTTCACACTCGACGGTTTGACTCGCTGCGACATTTTGGATCCAGAAGGAAACATCGTGCAGCTCAGAAGTGCGGTTGTCTGACGACTTTGTTCTAGAAATTTTGTTACAGAGAGGCTTTCGTCGCGGGCACGGCCGCTAGAAGTCCCCTAGCTCGCCGCCTAGTTTGCCCATCATGGCCTGAAGCGCCTCTTCAAGGGCCGCGACGACTCCGAAGGTTTTCGATATGAGCTCTTCGGCAGAATCAGCGCTTAGTAGGTCAGCCTGGTCTAGCCCACCCACTGGCAACATTCCGGCTAGTTGCCAACAGGCATCGATCGGGTCGTCGCTGATTTCGGTGTCTGCGCCATATTGCAAATCACCGAACTCGCTAGCTTTTGCCAGCAGATTTCGAACTCTAGTTTCGAGGCGATCCAGATCTGGCATTAGTTCGTCACTCCAGATTAAATCGGGCAGCAAGTCGATGTCGGCCATTGGGTATGGGTTGTCGGGCAGCCAGGCGTTGACTCTGAAACGTTGTGAGCCGAAAGATTCCACACCATAAAACTCGTCAAGTGTGCCAATGTCAGTAACCGATGCGATGGTGCCTATGTTAAGTCGCTTCTCACCGCCGCCAACCTCTTGGCCACGTTCGATGAGCACAACCCCAAATTCGGGGTTTTCTTCGCCAATCAGGTCGCCCAAAAGTTTTAGGTATCGCTCTTCAAAGATTCGAAGCGACAAAGGCATCGCTGGCATCAAAACTGTGCTCAGCGGAAACATCGGCATTACGGCCATAGAACTTGCACTCTCAAGTTGTTCACAGCACAAGCATATGCTGAAATAAGCCACTCGAGTCAGTAACCTAAAGGCATGCTGCATCACATTAGCGTTGGCGTCTCTGACCTGGCCAGGTCAGGCGTTTTTTATGACGCGATTCTTGAACCGCTGGGGTATTTCAGGGTTTGGCAAGATGTTCGACCAGGTGAAAGACACCAAGCCATCGGCTATGGCTTTGTGATCGGCCAAGACAAGTTCACCCTCAAAGAGCGCTTTTCTGAGGGTTTGGCGCCAGGCCAGGGCTTTCATTTGGCTTTTGCCGCGCCATCTAAAGCCGCGGTAGACGCTTGGCACGCGC
Organism: uncultured Micrococcales bacterium; assembly: GCA_903929105.1. Lineage (GTDB taxonomy): Bacteria > Actinomycetota > Actinomycetes > Actinomycetales > Microbacteriaceae > Rhodoluna. Next base: position 1,438 of record CAIYTL010000135.1, read on the forward strand.
GTGGCTTAGAACGCGGTGCTATTGACCGTGGTGGGCCGAAAATCTGGCAAGAATTCGGCGATGATTATTACGCGGCTTTCATGATTGACCCCGACGGATGGCAGATCGAAGCTGTCTTCAAAGTCGCCGACTAGCCCATCTAGTAGCCTGAGCCCATGATTAGTTCGATTTTTGTGAACCTGCCGATCGCCAATTTGAAAAAATCTATGGATTTCTTTGGTGCACTCGGGTTTAGCTTCAACCAGCAGTTCACCGACGAAACTTCAACTTGCATGGTTGTAAGCGACACGATTTATGTGATGCTCGTTGAGCACGAAAAATTCGCGGCCTTCATTTCTAAACCGATCGCCGGGCCAGAAGTGACAGAGGCTATTCTTGGTTTTGCTTGCGAGTCTGCCGATGAGGTTCGCCGTTTGTCTGAAAAAGCTTTTGAACTTGGCGCTCGTAAGGTTAGCGAACCTCAAGATATTGGTTTTATGTTTAGCTGGGGCTTTGAAGATCTCGATGGGCATCTGTGGGATCTTTTTTGGATGAACCCTGAACATATTCAGTAACTGTTTTTAGCAACCATTTATAAGGAATCGAATTATGAGCATCGCACTATGGATTATCACTGCACTGCTGTCATTGCTTTTCGTTGCGGCCGGTTTTATGAAAACTTTTCGCCCGATTGCCGAGGTTCGCAAAATGCCTTGGGCAGCCGAAATGGCTTCAAGTTCGATTCGCCTGATTGGCATTTCTGAGCTTCTAGGTGTCGTGGGTCTGATTGTTCCACAGGCCACGGGCATCGCCCAGGTGCTGACCCCGATTGCTGCAATTTGCCTAGCGGTCTTAATGATCGGCGGTGCCCGCACTCACCAAAAGTTGGGCGACCCTCGCTCTGCTGTGGCAACGACACTTGTGCTAGCAGCGTTGGCTCTTGTAGTTGCGGTCGGCCGCTTGGCTGGCGTCAACTAACCGAGCCAAGTTAGGCTTCGGCTATTTCTTAGGCTTCTCTAAGTCGCCGAGGTGAGTGTGTTTGAAGCTCGTGGCATATTTGAGGCCGTAACCGAACATTCTGTCCCACCCGATGTGGCCAAACCAGATTGATCCGATTGCGATGGTTAGCGCAGAACCTGACCAGAAGCCGAGCACGGTGACCAAAGCCGCCGCTGGGTATGAGTGGCCGATGTTATAGATGATTGCGCCCAGCTTGGTGCTGCGCAGATAACCCAGCATGAATATGTCTGGCACCAACAACAGGGCCGCATACAACCACCACTGCTGGCCTTGCGCCGCGAAAACTGCGATGCTCGCAGCAAAAAGCACTGCACCTTCGAAGCGAAGCAGGGCTTTTGGGGCCCCGATGACCGAACCGATAAGTGGGGTTTTCGACATATTGAATATTCTCCTAACAGCGTTAGGATGAACGCTAGCATTGCCTCATGACAGTGCGCAAGCGTGTAACCCTCGAATTAATCACGACGGCGGCCATGCAAATTGTGCAAAGCCAAGGCATCGAGGCGCTAACCATGCGCAACCTCGCTGCGAAGCTCGAAATCAAAGCACCTAGCCTTTATGACCACGTCAAAAACCGCGATGCAATCATCGCGCTAGTTCAAGCCGAAGGGCTCAGAAACTTTGGTGCTGCATTCGCAGCGGCCGGGCCTAGCGCAAGCGCAAAGGTGCATTTTTATCGCGACTGGGCCTTAACCCACGCCAACCTCTACCCCGTGGTTTTTCAGCAGCACCTGCACCGCGAACTGCTGCCCGAGGGTTTAGAGCGTCAAGTTTTAGGGCAAGTTGTTGCGGTGGCAGGCGGTTCACACATTCAAGCTCGAGTGCTTTGGGCGCAGTTGCACGGGCTTGTAGACCTTGAGCTGCAGGGCCGGGTGCCAAACGACGCCGACATGAATGAAACCTGGAATGCCGTCGCCCAAAACATCGATGCCTCGCTCAAGTTGGCAAGAGAGTAACTACCTGCAGGCCTTAATTACAGGAACACTGCTCTTTGCAACGACGCAAAGGTACCCGGCTTGCTTGTTATAAGAGCCGGCGATGCGTGCACCCCCGGTTACAGCCTTAACTTTGGTTTTGCCCACTATCTTGGTTGCAATCTTGAAGATCAAAGCACTTGTGACCTTGGCCCGGGTCTTTTTAGCGGTAGTTTTGGTCACCGTGACAATTTTGTTAGCGGTGCCATACAAAAGTTTTTGCGCAGTGAGACCATCAACTCGCTTCAACAAGTCAACTTGTGCAATTGAGCGAATCGAGCTGTGGTTGAAAACAGGCGGGGTTACGGCATCGGAGCCGATTTTCACAGTGAAATTAACTGTGTCCCGCAGGGTGTCTTGAACATAGGTGTATCCGAAGCTTTGAACCAGACCCGAGACTGAATTAACGACAAAGTTCAAAGTCA
>CAIYTL010000136.1 GCA_903929105.1 uncultured Micrococcales bacterium
CCCACATTCAAACCGGCAAGAATTGACTCGAGATCGGTCGCTTCAAAAGAGCTTCTGAAAACCTTGCGAACGCGAGCCTCCCCCGCAGTCGGCGAAAGTTCGTCGACGATTTGCCATGCAGATGAATCGATTGGCATTTCTTCGTCGCTGTGCTGCACCCAAACTATTGGTTTGCTGGCCGCACGCGCTTTAGCAACAGCAGCGGCAATGTTAGAGACCACCGACTCGAGGTTATAGGCACCTTCGACGACACCATTTTGAACGTCAATAACCAAAAGTGCCGTCTTGTCGCGGCCATTCAAAGTGCTCATAGTGAAATGCTAAAGCATCAAAACTGATCAGCTGCGTTTGAAGCGCAAGGTTGCGATTTTGAAGGGGCGAAGCTCAACCTTAAGCAAGCTGTCTTGACCTTGTAAAAGCGAGCTTTGGTCAGCTATCGGATTTTCTAGCAAGTCGGTTAGCACAACGCTTTGGAACTCAAAGTTTGCGGCAATCGAGGTTTGAACACGATTGCCCAGACTTTCATAGAGCCTCACAATCAAATCGCCAGAATTATCTTCGGCAAGCTTGACCGATTCGACCAAGATACTGTCGTTTGCGATTGAAATTAGCGGATGCACCTCTTGGGAACCGCGGTGCTCGCGCAACGGCAAGTTCATTCGAAAGCCTTCAGCGATTGACTCGGTAGCACTGGTGCCCACCTTGATTGAGGTGCGAACCGTTTGAAGACCCTGATCGGTGTTTGGGTCAGGGTAAACCGGCGAGCGCAAAATTGATTCGCGAACTTGAATGAATGAGCTGCCACCATCATTCTGCTTGCGTGTTACATCGTGGCCATAGGTTGAGTCGTTGGCAATCGTTATGCCATAGCTTGGCTCGCCAATCTGCAACCACCGGTGAGCGCAGGTCTCAAACCGGGCGACATCCCAAGAAGTATTCGTGTGTACCGGGCGTTGTATGTAGCCAAACTGAATCTCTGAAGTTGCAGTCGCCGTCTGAACATCGAAAGCAAAAGCAAGTTTCAAGAGCTTGTGTGTCTCGCGCCAATCAATATTTGAGGTGATTTCAATCGCATCTGAATCGCCTAGCAACATGACATCTTGAACGATTTTTGATTTGCCGAAACTTCTAGCGATTCTCAAACCAGCGCCTTGTGAGCCTTTGTCAATAATTTCAATACTGTCGACGGCGCGAATCTCTGTGAGGTTGTGCTTGTAGTGCGGCTCTATCTCCCAGGCGTCCCAGTTGGTCGGCAGGTCACGATAAATCTGAACGACGTTAGCCTGCTGCCCAGCTGGCAAAACCTCTCGGCTGGCTTTCAAGTCGAAGATGCTGGTGATTACACCGTCACGATCGACCTCGACTTTGAGTGCGTTGCTCGAAAGGGTCCATCCGTTTGCCGTTTCGGTTACCTTAGACGCACCTTGAACCGGCGCAGCAATTGCACTGCCGAGGGGGCTAACCCCAGCGATGGCAACGGGTGCGGCATTGAAGTGGAATTTGGTTTCGCCAATGCCACAAAGCGCCTCAAGGCTGTCTTGAATAATGCCCTCGAGCACAACCCGAACCTCTTCGTGCTTGCGCTCTGCTTCTTGGTGCACCCAAGCGATAGATGAGCCTGGCAAAATATCGTGAAACTGCATCAGCAAAATCGTTTTCCATGAGCTTTCAAGAGCCTGTTTCGGATACTCGTTGCCGGTGCGAACAGCGGCCGTTGAAGCCCAGAGTTCAGCCTCTCGCAGCAAGTGCTCGTTGCGTCGGTTGCCCTGCTTGGTTTTGAGTTGCGATGTGTAAACGCCTCTGTGATATTCAAGGTACATTTCGCCAAACCAGACTGGTGGGTTGGCATAATCAGCTTTGGCTTGGTCAAAGAAGCTTTGAGGCGTGCCCAGAATGACCTTAGGCGAACCCTCTAGGTTTGCAGCCCTCGAACCCGCTTCCAGCATCTCGCGAGTTGGACCACCGCCACCATCGCCCCAGCCAAATGGAACCAACGAAGTGTTTGAAGCGCCTTTTTCGGCGTATTGGCGCTCAGTTTTAGCTAGGTCGGCCTGACTTAGGTCTGAGTTATAAGAATCGACCGGAGTGAAGTGAGCAAAGATTTGTGTGCCATCGATGCCCTCCCAATTGAAAGTGTGGTGAGGCATGCGGTCGGTGTCGTTCCAAGACATTTTTTGAGAAAAGAAGTTCTTGGCGCCAGCGGCAACACCGATCTGCGGCAGAGCTCCCGTGAAGCCGAAGGTGTCTGGCAGCCAAACCTCGGTGCAGGTGATGCCAAATTCATCTTTGAAGAATTTTTGCCCATAAATGAACTGGCGGGCCAATGCCTCAGCACCAACCATGTTGCTGTCAGATTCGACCCACATACCGCCTACGGGCACGAATCGACCCTCAGCGACCCGCTGTTTGATGCGTGCAAATAGTTCAGGGTAGCCATCTTTGATCCATGCAAGCTGCTGGGCAGAAGAACAGGCGAAAGTGAAGTTCGGGTCGCGGTCCATCAGGTCAAGCACGTTGGCAAAAGTGCGCGCGCATTTGCGAATGGTTTCGCGCACCGGCCACAGCCAGGCCGAGTCGATGTGAGCGTGTCCAACTGCAACGACTTGGTGCGAGCTTGCATTGGCTGGCTTAGCAAGCAGCGGCGCCAGAATCGCTCGTGCCTGCGACGCCCCTGAGTGCGCTTCTTCTGGGTCGCAAACATCAACCACGGCTTCTAGCGCGTGAAGAATCTCGTTGAAGCGAGGTGATTCTTCGGGCAAGGCTTTCATCAAGCCCCGAAGCGCAATAATGTCTTCGTTTAGATTCCAAACCTCAACGTCTCGTGCGGCTACATCTAACTGGGCGATTCGATAAAGGTGCTCTTTAGGCGCGGTTTCTTTATCGCCCAGAGGTGTCGGCTTGAAGTTCCAGGCACCAGCGACGTTTGCGTTCGAAGCAGCCTCGATATAAAAGTCAATCTTGCGCCCTTGGTTCAAATCAACTGGAACCCAGCGGTTATATGGTTCGACCGCCTTGATGATGTTGCCCTTGAGGTCGTAGGCCAGACCCTCTGCTTGAAAGCCAGGCTGGTGGTTGCCAAGGTCGCGATCACATTGGGGGTATTGAACAGGAACGCTTGAGCCAGAACCCTGAAACCCCAGGTCTATAAGAACTTCAATTGAAGAGTGTTTGCCGACCCACTCGGCTGGAACCTCACCCGTTACATGAAACCAGGTTGTGCCCCAAGGCAAACCCCAAGTCTGCCCATGGTTGAATGCCTTGAACTGCTGTGATGTTGCGTGCTCAAAAGAAACCGGCTCACCGGGTGCCTCCCAAGCGCTAATCGACAAAGCGTTTGTCTCAAGATAAAGCGATGGCAACAGAGACTCAACTACAAAGCGGTTTAGGCGCGCCTCGATCATTCTTGCGTTCTTGTGCATGGGGAGTCCTAACCAAACAACAGATAGATTCAACGTGAAAGTTTATGTTATGCAAGCGGTAACACTGCAGAAATAGGTTTTCAAGCTAGACTTTTTTGGTCGGGGGCATACCCCAAAATTCATGAAACTACCGTTCGAATCGCAATTTGCGGCTTTGCTCTGAAGCAAACATGAGTGCGGGCGGGGTTCTAAAAGACAGAAAGAACGTAATGAAAAAAGCATTAGCTTTCGCTGTAGCTCTGGGCGTTGTGCTCTCAGGGTTTGTAGCGGCAACACCAGCAATGGCGTCAGGCGCACCAGACTATGTCATCGACTGTCAGGCAGCTCAGACTGCTCCATGGGTTGACACCGACCCATCAGCTTCGTATCAGGGTAGCCAAGACGTTTATCTAGGTGGCGACCAACAATACACCAAGACCGTTGAGATTAAAAACTGCGGATACCACCTAGCAAAAGACGGCGTCATTGATAATGGCGCTTATGTCGGCACCAGCGCCGATGTTACCTACACGATCGTGATTCCAGTTGACACCTTCAAAGAGGCTCGCGGCTATAACACGACCTATGACCTACCGCTTAACACCACTTTTATCATCAACTTCTGGAACTTTGCACCATCAAAGAGTGTGACTTCAGATGTTAGCTCGATCAGCGAGGGCCAGTCAGCAACCTTCTCGACAGCCAACGTTGCTTCAGACGCACTTTATGGTCTGTTTGTTGATGGAACATTGTCACAAAAAGGTCCGCTCTATGCACTCGAGAACACAATTGCATGGTCTGCCTTCGGCGACTGCTCTTCGCACGATGTAGAACTGCGTGTTTATGACGCTACTTATAACGGCTCAGAGACAGTCACCTATGCAGATGGCTATGCAGCAGGCGCAACAGTTACATTTAACGCCGGAACCACTGGTGCTTGCACCCCGCCACCGATCACGATCAGCGCCGATAAAGAAGCAATCGGCGAGGGCGAAGGAGTAACCTTCACCCCGACCGGTGGCAACGCAAGCAGCTTGACTGCAATCTTCATTGATGGCGTTCTAGCCATGACCGGCCCGCTAACTGGTCTTGGCAACGCTCCATTGCCTTGGGAAATCTTTGGTAACTGCACCTCACACGTCGCGACCGTTCGAATTTACAACAGTGACTTCACGGGCGAAGAGGCAGTATCATTCAGCGATGCGTATGCGGCTTCGGTTGACGTAACCCTCAACGCCGGCACAACCGGTGCATGTGCCACAGCACCTACACCAAAGTCAATTTCTGTTGACAAGTCTTCGATTCACGAAGGCCAAGCAGTAACCTTCACTCCAACCGCTTCAGACCCACAGACGCTTTATGGGCTATTCGAAGATGGCGCGTTCCTTGAAGCTGGCCCAGTGTCAGCAATCAACAGCGCGCTGCCATGGTCGGCATTAGGCAACTGTCAGTCGCACGTTGTGACTCTGCGTCTTTATGACTCGACGTTCAGCGATTCTTCGACAGTCACTTGGCAAGACACCTATGCAACAAGTGTCAACGTGACTTTCGCAGCTGGCACCACCGGCAACTGTGCCGCTGCTGTTACACCAACCGTTAAATACAAAAAAGCCACAAGCACTAAGACATTCAAGGGCTTTGCCGTAAACAGCGCCAAGTTGACCAAATCCATGAAAGCTGGAATCAAGGCATTTATTCGCGCCCACAGCAGAATTACCACGATTGACATCACTGGCTACACCATGGGCCCGGTTTCGAAAGCTGACTCAAAGCTAGCCCTTAACCGTGCAAAAGCCGTAAAAGCCTATGTCAAGTCGTTGATTTCTTCGGCAAAGATTGTGATTCACGCAAAGCGAGACAAAAAACTCGGAGCTAAGTATCGCCGAGCAACCATTGTCTTGAACTTTCAAACCGCAAGCTAGTTCTAAGAACTAAAAAAGAGGCCATTCGCAATGAATGGCCTCTTTTTTTATTACCAAAGACAAATAGCGACTGTAGATTCGAGCGGTCAC
>CAIYTL010000137.1 GCA_903929105.1 uncultured Micrococcales bacterium
AGAGCGGCGTTGAATCTTGCTCGCAAATCTGCAACGTCTTCGACGCTCAGCACCTGGTGAGCGTTTACCATGTGCTGTTGAACTCGATCGTTGTCGCTCACCAGAACAACTAGAGTTCGAGTTTCATTGATGGGAACAAGCTCGACCGCTTTGATGCGAGCACGACCCAAACTCGGATACTGAACCATGGCGACCTGATTGGTCAACTGAGCCAAGGTTTGTACGGCACCCGACAGAATTTCATCGAGATCTGCGCTTTCGCTCATAAAGGTTTCAATTGCTAGGCGTTCAGCTGAACTGAGGCGCTTCACTTCGTTTAGCCGGTCGACGAAAAGGCGGTATCCCTTATCAGTTGGAACACGCCCACTAGAAGTGTGCGGAGCCACAATGAGCTGTTCATCCTCTAAAAATGCCATTTCATTGCGAATCGTTGCCGCTGATACTTCAAAACCGTGACGCTCAACGAGAGTCTTTGACCCCACTGGCTCGCTTGTTTCTATGTAGTCGTTGACAATTGCGCGAAGCACCTCAAGGCTTCGACTAGGAATCTCACTGTTGCTCTGGTTATTCAAAATCGCACCTCCTCAAACTGTTCGTAACGGCCTCGTTAGCACTCTTAGTATCTGAGTGCCAATATTACCCGAGCAGTTCGCGAACGACATAGTCTGCAAGCAATCTTCCTTGCAGCGTCAGCACAATTTGACCTTTAAGGGCCGCCGGCCCATCGATGAGTTTGTCGGCAATCAGTTGCGAAATCACTCGATTGGCATGTGAGTTGGAATTCTTGACATCGACGATTGAAATGCCATCTGAAATTCGCGCCTCGAGAAGAAGCCTCTCTGTTAACCGCGTAGACGAATCGATTCGCTCGCTTCCGGCGGCCGGTGTGTTTGAGCCAGGTTGAATACCTTGATCATTTTCGAGAGCTTTTTGATAGGTAGCAGGGTGCTTAGCGTTCCACCACCGAGTTTCACCCACATGACTGTGAGCGCCAGGGCCGAACCCCCACCAATCTTGACTTCGCCAATAGGCAAGATTATGGGCCGAGCGTGTCGACTCTGAACGCGACCAGTTGCTGACTTCATACCATTGGTAACCTGCCGCACTCAGCAGCTCATCAGCTAGCTCATATTTGTCAGCCTGTAGGTCTTCATCTGGTTCTGGCAACTCCCCTTTTGCGATTTGCCGAGCGAGCTTGGTTCCGGGTTCAACAATTAGTGAGTAGGCAGAAATGTGATCGGGTTGCATCGCAATTGCTGCTTCGAGTGAGCTGCGCCATTGCTGAAGCGTTTCACCTGGAGCTCCATAAATAAGGTCGACAGAGTTTTGCAGACCTACCTGTTTAGCGGCCTGCAAACCTGTTGGAACATTTTCAGGTTGATGGGTGCGTTCCAATGTAGCGAGCACCTCTGGAACCGCCGATTGCATGCCAAATGAGACCCGAGTAAAACCTGCCGCACACAGTTCGCTGAGATATTCCAAACTCACGTTGTCGGGGTTTGCTTCGGTCGTAACCTCAGCATTGCTGGCTAACCCAAAAGTGTCTGCTAACCCTTTGAGCATTAGAGCTAAGTCGCTAGCAGGCAGCTGAGTCGGGGTTCCGCCACCAAAAAACACCGAGGATGCTGGCCTCAACGGCGCAAAACCCTGACGTTGCAGCTCGGCCTTGGCAAAATCGATTTCGCGCCGCAAAACTGAAGCGAAACCCGCTTGACTGGCACCGCGAAGCTCACTTGCTGTGTAGGTATTGAAATCGCAATAGCCGCACCGAACTCGACAAAATGGAACGTGTACATATGCATGAAAAGTGCGATTGGTGCTGAGTGAAGGGTCGCCAAAAACCGGTGCTTGGCCAAGCACGAAATTTGAGTCAGAAATAGGAAGAGAAGCCATTACTTGGTCTTCTTCTCGCCCTTTTTCTCTTCGCCCGTTGATAGCGCCGCGATGAAAGCCTCTTGAGGAACTTCAACGCGACCAACCATCTTCATGCGCTTCTTGCCCTCTTTTTGCTTTTCGAGAAGCTTGCGCTTGCGGCTAATGTCACCGCCGTAGCATTTTGCTAGAACGTCTTTGCGAAGAGCCCGGATTGATTCACGAGCAATGATTCGCGCGCCGATTGCTGCCTGAATTGGCACCTCGAAGTTTTGACGAGGAATAAGCTCGCGCAGCTTGCCGGTGATCATGACACCGTAGGCATAGGCCTTGTCTTTGTGAACAATGGCACTAAAAGCATCAACCTGCTCGCCCTGAAGCAAGAGGTCAACTTTGACTAGGTCGCCTTCTGCGTGGCCAGCGTCTTCGTAATCAAGTGAGGCGTAACCGGCGGTTTTGCTCTTCAACTGATCGAAAAAATCAAAAACAATTTCGGCCAACGGCAACGAGTAGCGCAGTTGCACTCGGTCTGTGCCGAAATAAGTCATGTCGATCATGGTTCCGCGACGTTGCTGACACAACTCCATGATTGTTCCCACATAGTCTTTTGGAGCCAAAAGAGTTGCTTTCACCATAGGCTCAAGAACTTTCTTGATTTTGCCGGTTGGGTATTCGCTTGGGTTAGTTACTGTGATTTGTTCACCGTTTTCGGTTGTAACCTCATAGACCACCGAAGGTGCAGTGGCGATCAGGTCAAGGCCAAACTCTCGCTCGAGGCGCTCGGTGATGATCTCGAGGTGCAAAAGCCCTAAGAATCCGCAGCGAAAACCGAAGCCGAGCGCAACCGAAGTTTCAGGCTCATAGACCAAAGCCGCATCGCTGAGCTTTAACTTGTCGAGTGCCTCTCGAAGATTAGGGTAATCACTGCCGTCGATCGGGTAAATACCCGAGAAAACCATTGGCTTCGGGTCTGAATAGCCTTTCAAAGCTTCTGTAGCCGGCTTGCTGAGCGTGGTTACGGTGTCGCCAACTTTCGACTGGCGAACGTCTTTTACTCCGGTGATCAGGTAGCCCACTTCGCCAACTCCGAGACCTTTGGTTGGCTCAGGCTCTGGCGAACTTACTCCAATTTCGAGCAGCTCGTGAACAGCTCGGGTTGACATCATTTGAATTTTCTCGCGTGGCGCTAGTGAACCATCGATCATGCGAACATAGGTAACCACGCCGCGGTAGCTGTCATAAACCGAGTCAAAAATCATGGCTCGAGCAGGTGCATTTGGGTCGCCAACCGGCTTTGGAATGCGCGCAACGATCTTGTCTAGCAAAGCATCGACGCCGACGCCGGTCTTGCCAGAAACACGAAGGCAATCTTCTGGGTTGCCACCAATTAGGTTTGCAAGCTCTTCAGCGTATTTTTCTGGCTGCGCGGCCGGCAAATCGATTTTGTTGAGCACTGGAATGATTTCGAGGTCATTCTCAAGAGCCAAATACAGGTTTGCAAGTGTCTGAGCCTCGATGCC
>CAIYTL010000138.1 GCA_903929105.1 uncultured Micrococcales bacterium
AGCCCGGGCGATCGCAGCGGGCTTTGATGCCGTTGAAATTCACGCAGCCCACGGTTATCTTTTGCACCAGTTCTTGTCTCCGCTGACCAATGACCGCAAAGACGCTTATGGTGGCAGCCTCGAGAATCGAGCCAGATTCTTACTCGAAATAGTCACTGCTATTCGCGAAGTAATACCAAACGAAGCCCCGATTTTTGTGCGGTTTTCGGCAACCGACTATGCCGAGGGTGGCGTCACCCCCGAACAAATCTCAACCGTGGCAAAATGGTGCGCCGACGCTGGGGCTGATCTGTTTGACATCTCGACGGGTGGATTAATTACCGGCGTGAAGATTCCAACCGGGCCCGGATACCAGGTTTCTTATGCCGAAACAGTGGCCGAAAAAGTCGGTCAGCCGGTTTCAGCGGTAGGGCAAATCACCTCTGCGATTCAGGCAGAGCAGATTCTTGAGGGCGGGCAAATCGCTGTGGTTATGATTGGCCGTCAGAGCATGCGTGACCCGCACTTTGCGTTGAGGGCCGCTCACGAACTAGGCGTTGAGGTTGACTACTGGCCGATTCAATACAGTCGAGCTAAGTGGCCCAAAGAGGTTTTTTAGCGCAGTTTGCAACGGTGATTCAGCGACTAACGACGTGTTGCGTCATCAACTTCACCAACCAGCTCTTCGATGATGTCCTCTAAAAAGAGAACACCTGTGATCTTGCCAGTAGCATCGAATGATTTAGCTAGGTGGGCTCTAACACGTTTCATGCTTGCCAGAGCGTCTTCGAGTTCCATCGTTGCCGGCAAAGAGAGCAAACTGCGAATGCGTTTTGCGGGCACGGCTCGGTCAGCTTCATCGAGCCTCAAGTCGATTACATCTTTGAGGTGCAAATAGCCGGTAATTTCGTCGTCAACCGACTTTAGAACGTAACGAGAGAAACCATATTTAGCAACAGCCTGCTCAATCTCTCGAGGGGTGACCAAAAAGTCAAAAGCCACCAGCTGTTCGATCGGAACAGCGACATCGGCCACCTTTTTTTCGGTGAACTCAAAAGTGTTCGAGATGGTTCCGCTGCTGTCGCTGAGCACGCCTTCGCGAGTTGAGTGCTCAACAATGTCTTCAACCTGGTCGAGTGTGAAAGCTGAGTTAGCTTCGTCACGGGGTTTAACCCGCGCCAGGCGAAGCACCAGGTTTGCGATCGCGTTTAGCAACCAAACCAGTGGATTAAGAATGCGAGCTAGCCCGAAGAGCATGGGAACCAGAATCAATGCGGCACGCTCGGGCACAGCAAACGAGATTTGCTTTGGCACCATCTCACCTAAAACCACGTGCATGAAAGAGACCAACGCCAAGGTGAGAGTGAACGAAACCGCAATCACCACATCATCAGCCCATTGGGTTAGAGCCAGTGCCGGTGCCAACAAATCATGAACTGCTGGCTCAGCGATCACGAGCAATAGCAGCGAACATACGGTCACGCCGATTTGTGAAGCGGCCAGCATCAGAGGCACTTTCTCCATCGCGTGAATCGTGGTGCGGGCCTGGCGACTGCCTGCTTCAGCAAGCGGTTCGATTTGTGCACGGCGAGCCGAAATCAGGGCGAATTCGGCGGCTACAAAGAATGCGTTGCCCAAAATGAGCACAAAAGCCCAGACCACTCCAACCCAGGCGCTAGACATCCTGCACCCCGGTTTCGTCGTGCGGTGTCGGAACAAAACGAATGCGCTCAACGCGCCGACCCTCCATGCGCTCTATGCGCAAAGTGCCGTCTTCGATTTCGATTTCGTCGCCGACTTTCGGAATGCGGCCGAGCTCACTCATCAAAAAGCCACCAACAGTTTCATAGGCTCCATGTTCCGGAACTTTAATTGCCATTTCGAGCAGCTCATCGGGTCGCATCATGCCTTCAAACAACACGGTATCGTTGCCACCACGGCGCACACCAACTCGAGCGCGGTCATGTTCGTCGACCAAATCGCCAACCAGCTCTTCAACTAAATCTTCAAGCGTCACTAAACCAGCAGTGCCACCGTATTCATCGGCGACGATTGCAAACTGCAAACCCTTGGCTCGAAGCTCGCCCATCAAGTTTTCGAGGCTCATGGTCTCGGGCACGCGCAGTGGCTCGGCCATCAGCGCAGTGACTGCCACTTCGGCACGCCGTTCGCGAGGCACGGCAGCAGCTTGTTTTACATGCACAACGCCAACGACGTCGTCGCTCGAGCCATCAACCACCGGAAACCTTGAGTGACCTGTTGCGATGCATTGGGCGATTACCGAGGCTGCGGTGTCATTGCGGTTAACCACGAACATGCGCGGGCGCGGTGTCATGACATCTGAAGCCGCGAGTTGAGTTAGCTGCAGAGTTTTGGTGATCAGAGTTGCGGTCTGCTGATCGAGGGCACCTAGCGAAGCACTTCGCCTAACTAACGACGCAAGTTCTTCGGCGGTGCGGCTGCTGCTGAGCTCTTCGCGGGGTTCAATGCCAACCCATCGAACCACCGAGTTGCCTACTTTGTTCAAGAGCCAAATCATCCAAGAAAAAAGCCAAGTGAAAACCAACTGAAACGGCGTTACAAAACGATTCACCGCTAGGGGTTCACTTAGAGCAAGTTTTTTAGGCACAAGTTCGCCAAGCAGTGTAGAAAACAAGGTGGCTATGGTCATGGTCACGATTAGCGATGTTGGCACCAGCGCGCTGGCACTTAAGCCCCAACCGGCAAACAGCGGTCTCAGCAAATTAGAAAGCGCAGGCTCTGCTAAGAAACCCGTGAGCATCGTCGTAAGGGTGATGCCCAGTTGAGCGCCCGAAAGGTGCGTGCTCGTGCGCTTTAGAGCTCGAATCGAATTGCTCAAACCTCGTTCGCCACGTTCGCGGCGCGACTCTAGTTCGTTTCGGTCAAGGTTGATAAGCGAGAATTCGCTCGCCACAAAAAGCCCGGTGGTCGCCGTGAGCAAGACCCCCAGCGCGAGCATCAACCAATCATTCATAGTTGCTATCAGCTTATCGGCAAGGCGTTTCTTAAAGGTTTCAGAAGATTGCCTAAAGCCTTAAATCACAGCCGCATAACGGGTAGGCTTAAGAAGCACGTTTATAGGGCAAATGGTTATAAAGAGGTGGTCTTTTGTCAAGCGAAAATTCGCAAAACGAGAACGAATTCGGAGCCAATGAGTGGCTCGTAGCTGAGATGTTCGCTCAGTATCAAGTGAACCCCGATTCGGTTGACAAATCTTGGTGGCCAGTTCTTGAGCGCTACCAGGCCGCACAGAGTGCCGCACCGGCTGGCTCGTCAGCCGCCGCACAGGCGCCAGCGCCCGCCGCCGCACCCGCACCAGCACCAACCCCTGCGCCGCTAAACGTGGCCCCGCTAAACGTAGCTCCAGTCACTCAGCCTGGCGAAACCGCCCCACTGGTTGCCCGCACAACTCGTGTCGAG
>CAIYTL010000139.1 GCA_903929105.1 uncultured Micrococcales bacterium
CCCACGCTGCAAACCAAGCTCACAGTTGCTAGCTGCACAACGGTTAGCGCATAGGTGTCTTTGCCAGGTGACCATACGCCCAAGCCCACGATGTGCGCGGCAAAAAGCACGGCGCAGGCAATAACCCAAATCTGACCGACTTCGATCGAAAAATTATTGATGCTGATGAACCCGAGTGCGATGGTCGCTAAAACAACACCGAAAATAATTCTTTTAGATGCCCGGTGGCCGAAAAGCAACCAAGCCAAAATCGGCGTGCAAATCACATAGAGCCCGGTGATGAACCCTGTGATCGCTGCGGTGGTTACCTTTAGGCCGATGGTTTGGGTAATGTAACCGAAGCTGAGAAGCAGACCCAAAATTACGCCTTTGCGAAGCAGGTCGCGGTCTATCTGTTTGATTACCCGAGGTTTAGCAACAACCATTAGGACTGTTGCAATTAGAAACCTGGTGGCTAAAAAGTCATAGAAGGGTTCGCGAGCAATGGAATCTTTCATAGTCACAAATGCGCCGCCCCAAGCGGCTGCTACTGCGACCAGGGCCAACATTGCCCAAGTGGTCTTTTTCAAAATTCCTCCGCTAACTAACCTAGCGGGCTTGCGGCTTCATAAAACTCAATCGCCACGATTCGACGTGGTTCGGTGAGTGAAAGCGTGGTGAGGTGCACCACCATCATTTCGCCAGGTTTCAACGCTCGAGCTTGATGAAGCAAAATTTCGTCGCTTTCGTTGCCAAATTCGGCGAGCGAGTCAAGAATTGTTGGCAAGGCTGGGCGGTGGGTGCAGAGCACCGAAGGGCGACCATCTGAAACTATTTTGCGAATCAGTTTGCGCGTGCGCTGAGGGCCTTTTGATTCGCCCATTTCGCTAAGTTGTGATCTTTCGATAATGATCAGACCGCGACCTTGGGCATATGGCTCAACGGTTTGGTGGCAGCGATACCAGGGCGAGGTATAGATGCGTTTAGCGTTGAACGCTGCAAGCGTTGGGGCAAGCACGGTGGCTTCGACAGCGCCGCGCGGGGTTAGGGGCCGTTTGACCTCTTCGCCTTTCCAATCTGCACGCAGAGTTGCTGTGCCGTGGCGAAGCACGATCACCGGCTTAGTGCGAAGGTTGCCAGCGTTATAAAGAGCTACCAGTTTGTCGAGCACCTCGTGGTCATATTCATAAGTCATCAGACTTCTCGCTTCGGCAACACTCACCCAACGAACCTCAGACACTTCGTCGTCAGGCTTGAACTTGCTGCGTGCAACCACAGCATCGCTGACTCTGGCAGCCCAATAGTGAACCTCTTTGTGAGCCCCGTTCGGCAAAATGTAGTTACTCACGTGAATGCGAAGACCCAGCTTGATGCTTAGACCGGTTTCTTCGGCAATCTCGCGCACAGCGGTTTGGGGCAAAGTTTCACCCGGGTCGACTTTGCCTTTTGGCCAAGACCAGTCGTTGTATCGACTGCGGTGAACTAATGCGAGTTTGAGCTCGCCCTCAACCTCACGCCAACAGAGTGCGCCAGCAGCATAAACGGTCAATTAGGCCTTCACCTTTTTCTTAGCCGCAACGCTCTTCATGATTGCGTCTTGAATGTCTGCCAATGGCTTGCCGGTTTCGTCATATTTGTGGCGAATCCATTTGCCATCACTGCCGAGATGCCAGGTGCTAGAGGTTTCGGCCATCGACAAAGCAAAAAGGTCTTGCATCTCTTTGATGTGGTCTGGCTGGGTTAGTCGAACCAAGGCTTCAACACGGCGATCTAGGTTGCGGTGCATCA
>CAIYTL010000140.1 GCA_903929105.1 uncultured Micrococcales bacterium
CAACTTGAGTTTCAAAGTCTTCGAAGTGTTGAGGCAGAGCTGTGCCTGCAAGCAACACGGCGTCATTGCCGTGCTTATAAATCACTATGTAGTCTTTAGTTTTTGGTGGGTTGTTGACCACTGGCGATTTGAACTCTTGCCAGGTTTCGCCGCCGATTTGAAACTCAGCCGTTTGAAGGTCGCCGGCGGTTTGCAAAGCTAACCAGGTTGGGTTCACCCCAAATGCTTGCGTCAGCGAAACAAAGTCACCTTTGGGGCTCACGAACCCGGCATACCAAGTCTGAACACCATCAACCGGTGCGCCGTTCCAACGTGCGGCCGTGCACTTCCATCCGTCTTGCAAAACCGGCAAAACTAGCTGATTTGGCGTGCTCTGTTGCACCTGGGCTGCAATGGCGCGATAGTCGACCGATGCGATTTGGTTGGTGTCGTTGCGTGGGGTGGCTAACACAATCGCTAGCACGATGCCGACCGACGCCGCCAAAGCCAGCAAGAGGTTGTTCAAAGTTTGGCGAGCGCGGTGCTTCTTAGCCGATTCGGGGTCTGGCACAGCCTCGATAGGCACCGTTACAGTGCGAAACTCTTTGCTCATGGCGCGCCCTCGCTAGTCGTTTTTAGCGTCAGTTTTGGCTGCAGCAGCACCTTTGGCTTCAATGGCTGCATTCAACTTTGAACGTGCCGCACCAAGCCACTCTTCGCAACGGGCCGCAAGTGCCTCGCCGCGTTCCCACAGGGCCATCGACTCTTCAAGAGTCACCGAACCAGCCTCGAGTGATGCAACAACCTGCACGAGTTCTTCGCGGGCAGCTTCGTAGCTCAACGAGGCAATATCTGAGTTTTTGTCTTTAGCAGTCATCACTATTAAGCCTAATCAGCCGTCGCGTCAATTTCGCCTTTAGCCAAGCGAATCGCAAGTTTTTGCCCAGATTTAACATTCGATGCATCGCTGATCACCGAGCCGTCTGGCTTGCGCACCACCGAATAACCTCGGTCAAGGGTTTGCTGCGGGCTGAGTGACCGAACCTGAGTTTTTAGGTGATCAAGAGTCAGAACCCCTTGGTCAAGCAAAACCGCAAAACGTTCGCGCAAACTTTGGCGGGTTCGCAGCACATCTTCGTTCAAAGAATCGACGAAAGCATAGGGGTTGGCAAGCACTGGCCGACTTCGCAACTGTGCGATAAAACTTTCTTGGCCAGAAACAAATGCCATCATGCTGCGTTCAATGCGCGCAATAGCCTCGCCGAGCTTGCGTCGTTCATCAACCACGTCAGGTACCACGCGCTTTGCTGCGTCGGTGGGGGTTGAGGCGCGCAGGTCGGCAACGTCGTCGAGCACCGGGTTGTCGTTTTCGTGACCGATTGCGCTAACGATTGGCTTCGTGGTTGCGGCCGCAGCGCGCACAACGCCTTCGTCGCTAAAGACCAGCAGGTCGCCAAAAGCGCCGCCGCCGCGGGCAACGATAATCACGTCAACCTCGGGGTCGGCGTCGAGTTGCTTGATTGCCGCAATGATCTGAGGCGCAGCCTTTTCACCTTGAACCAAAGTGTGAACAACTTTGAAGTTCACCTCAGGCCAGCGCAGGCGAGCGTTCTGCAGCACGTCTTTTTCGGCGTCACTGTCTTTGCCAGTAATTAGCCCAATGCAGTTCGGCAAAAACGGCAAAGGTTGCTTAACCTGGGTCAAACCCTCGGCAGCCATTTGCATTCGCAGGCGGTGAATGCGTTCGAGCAGGTCGCCCAGACCCACCTTGCGCATCTCTTGAATGCCCATCGACAGTTTGCCGTTTTTAGGCCAAAACTCAGGTTTTATCAGCGCCACCACGCGGTCGCCTTGGGCAAGGCCGGGTTCGAGACCCGCCGGGTTCCAAGAGTGAACCTGCACCACGTTTTCAATTTGCAAATCGCGCAACTCGGCAAAAAGTCGGCCATTGCCGCCGCTAACCTTTGCTAGCTCACCCTCAACCCATATGTAACCGAGCTTGTCGACATAGCCTTTGATTTTGGCATTCAGAGTTGAAATCGGCCACGGTTCGCTGCGGCTGTTGCTGCGCGAAGGGTTCGGGCCGTCTTCTGGCAAGGCAGCGCCGGCGCTGGCATCTGCACGGTTTGCCAAGCCTTCACCACTGCCACTGTTTGCACCGCCGCCCCAGCTGCTCATGCTCGACATAAAACCCCTAAACCTTTGCGACAATACGCGTTTATCATTGAAGAGTGATTGTTACTAAGGATACTTCGCCCATCGCCGTGATTCCCGCAAAACCTGAGGGGCACAAGCGAGTTTTGCTAGCCTCACCGCGCGGCTACTGCGCCGGCGTTGACCGTGCAGTGATTGCCGTTGAGAAGGCGCTCGATCACTATGGCGCACCAATTTATGTGCGCAAACAAATCGTGCACAACAAACACGTCGTGGCTTCGCTAGAAACTCGTGGAGCAATCTTTGTTGACGAAGTCGATGAGGTGCCTGAGGGCAGCATTTTGGTGTTCTCGGCTCACGGTGTTTCACCGGCCGTTGTAGCAGCCGCCGAAGCTCGCAATCTAAACACGATCGACGCAACCTGCCCGCTGGTGACCAAAGTTCACCGTGAGGTTCAACGTTTCGCTGCCGAAGATTACGACATTTTGTTGATCGGTCACGAAGGCCACGAAGAGGTCGAGGGCACCGCTGGCGAAGCGCCCGACAGTGTTCAGATTGTTGACGGGCCACATCACGCCGGCGAGCAAACTGTGCGCGACCCAAACAAAGTCATTTGGCTTTCACAAACCACGCTTTCGGTCGACGAAACCATGCAAACAGTGGTCAAGTTGCGCGAAAAGTACCCGTCGCTTCAAAACCCGCCAAGCGATGACATTTGTTATGCAACTCAAAACCGCCAGGTTGCCATCAAAAAGGTTGGCGCCGACAGCGACCTTGTGATCGTGGTTGGTTCGGCCAACTCTTCGAACACGGTTCGTCTGGTTGAAGTTGCGCTCGAGGCAGGCGCAAAAGCCGCGTATCGAGTTGATTTTGCACACGAAATCGACGAGGCCTGGTTCGCAGGGGTCGAAACCGTGGGCGTTAGCTCAGGCGCTTCGGTGCCTGAAGAACTAGTCGACGGCGTTTTGGCCTACCTTGCAGAGCGCGGTTATGGCGACGTTCGCAACGTCACCACCGCCGAAGAAGACGTGCAGTTTTCGCTGCCAAAAGAACTTCGCAAAGACCTCAAGGCAGCCGGCGCCGACACCTCTAACAAGGTAAAGCGCGCCTAAGAATCTGTAGTTTCTCGAAACAGTCTCTAGAGAGCGCCTGTCATCAGGTCGATGCTCTCGATCGAAAGCGCATAGTCGATTGCTATTACGCTGGCTCCGATGATGCCTGCGTCAACCCCGGCGCGCGATTGGGCGACCGTTAGGTGTTCGGTGGCAAGTGGCATTGAGCGCGAATAGACAACTTCGCGTACCCCGGCCAGCAGGTGTTCACCCGCGAGGGCGAGCGAACCACCGATTGCTATGACCGAGGGGTTGAGCACGCTCACGCAGGTTGTTAGCACCTCGCCAATGTCGCGGCCGGCTTGGCGCACGGCTTGAATGGCAGCGAGTTCGCCGGCCTTGGTTGCCTCGATAACGTCGACCAGTGCGGCAATCGGTTTGCCTTTGAACTGTGCGCCCGCCAAAGAGAGTTTCTCGGCTAAGGCTGGCCCAGCCGCCATGGCTTCGAGGCAACCACTGTTGCCACACCGGCAGGGCACGTTGCTGCCGCGCGCGATTTGAACGTGACCGATGTCGCCGGCAATACCCTCGGCACCGCGCTGCAGCACGCCGCTGCTTATGATTCCCGAGCCGATGCCGGTTGAGGCTTTCAAAAAGATCATGTTCTCAACACCGGGCCAGGCAAACTTTTGCTCGCCGAGGGCCATGATGTTCACATCGTTGTCGACCAACACGGTTGCTTTGAGGTGCTGGTTCACAAACCCAGGCACGTTAAAGGCATCCCAGCCGGGCATGATTGGCGGGTTTGAAGGTTTGCCGGTGCTGTGTTCCACAGGCCCTGGCAGTCCTATGCCGATAGCTATGAGGTCGGCCTCTTTTAGTTTTAGGCCGGCCAGTTCTGAACGGATGGTGCGCACCATCCAGCCGAGGCAAGTTTCTGGCCCGTCAGCGATGAGCATTTTTGAAGAGGTGCGCGCGAGGATGTTGCCGGCAAGGTCGGTCACAGCGAGCGAAACTTTTGTGGCGCCAAAGTCAACCGCAACGACGACGCGTGCGGTGGGGTTGAGTGCGATCTGAGCCGAGGGGCGGCCACCGGTTGAAACCGCATCGGTTAGCGGGGCCAGTAGCCCCAGCTCAATAAGGGCGTCGATGCGCAACTGAATGGTTGAGCGGGCAAGGCCGGTCAGCTCAACGAGTTCGGCCTTGGTGCGCGCTTGGCCATCGCGAAAAATTTGGAACAGGGCAGCAGAACTTGCCCCGGTGATCTTCTTTTGTGTCTCAGCCATAGCTAGATTTTAGCGTTCGTTGCGCTGTTTTTCATCCGTTATTTATTTGTTATCGGCAGAACTTAGTAACAAAAAGATAACATTATGATTATTTTCGACAAAAGACTTGTTTTGTCTGTCATTATTCTTATCGAAGCAATATCCAACAGCTAAGTGAACCAAACGGCGGTCAAAGGCCGGCAAAGAAAGGCAATCAGATGAAGATCGGATACTCAACCATCACCTGGGGCGGCGTGGTAGGTCACCCTGCGGGCGTAACCGCAGTGAAAGACCTCTTCTATCTAGCCAACGGCGACTCGCTAAAGGCCATCGCCGACATTTCAGAAGCCGGATACCAGGGAATCGAAGTTTTCGACGGCAACCTAGCCGCCTTTGCCGACAACCCAGAGGTTCTATTGGCAGCCCTCAAGAACTCGGCCCTAAAGCTCGTATCGGTTTACACCGGCGCGAACTTTATTTATGACGACATTCTTGAAGACGAAATGCACAAGATCTCGCAGGCCGCCAAATTGGCCTCAGACTTTGGTGCAACCCGCCTAATCGTTGGTGGGGGAGCCAAGCGTGCAACCGGCGAACGCGCCGACGACATGGCAAAGCTAGCTCGCGCTCTAGACCAGGTGGTTGACCTAGCAGCCAGTTTTGGTCTTGAGTGCAGCTATCACCCACACCTCGGCACCATCGTTGAAGGCCCCGAAGCTCTTGAGCGCCTAATGGAACTTTCAAAGATCAAGTTCTGCCCAGACACTGCTCACCTAACCGCCGGCGGCGGAAACCCGGTTGAGCTAATCGAAAAGCACGGCGACCGTTTGGCTCACGTGCACCTAAAAGACTTCAAGTATGCAACCGGAGCCTTCTTGCCACTCGGGCAAGGAGACATTGACTTCGGCGGCGTAATTGCAGCGGTTAAATCAGCAGGCTACGACAGTTGGCTAATGGTTGAACTGGATTCATACGACGGCGACCCCAAAGAAGCCGCCAAGATCAGCAAGCAGTATCTCGACGAGCTTCTCGCCAAATAGCGAAAGTCTCAAGCAACAACCTCGCAACGAAAACATCCATCCATCAAAACAATGTAATAAGGGAGTTACTTTATGAAGAAGCAAATCGCAGCGCTTGCAATCGCAAGTGCACTGGTTTTGGGCATGAGCGCCTGCTCAAGCTCAAGCACCACTGCAACCAACAGCGCCAACGCCGAGGTCTCAGCTAAGGTCGACGCTGCTCTTGCAGCTTTGTCGGGCCAAGTTCTTAGCCTCGGCCCTAACGGCGAAACCCCACAGCCATTCGACACCACCACTTTGACCGATGCAGAAGTTGCAAAGATCAAGGCTGGCACCTTCAAGGCTGCAATCGTTATGCACTATGCAGGTAACGACTGGTCAACCGCACAGGTTGCCGGCCTAAAGTCAGAGTTCGAGCGTCTAGGCATTCAGGTTGTTGCAACCACCGACGCCAACTTCAAGCCTGAGCAGCAGGTTTCAGACATCGAAACCGTTTTGGCCCTAAAGCCAGACCTAATCGTGTCGATTCCTACCGACCCGGTAGCAACCAAAGACGCCTATGCCAAGGCACGTGACGCTGGCGTCAAGCTAGTGTTCATGGACAACGTTCCTGCCGGCTTCGTTGGCGGCAAAGACTATGTTTCAGTTGTTTCAGCTGACAACAAGGGCAACGGTGTGGTTTCGGCTCACCTGCTAGCAAAGGCACTCGGCGGCCAGGGCAAGATCGGTCTGATCTATCACGACGCTGACTTCTTTGTAACCAAGCAGCGCTACGAAGGTTTCAAAGAGACCATCGCGCAGTACCCAGGCATTGAGATTGTCGAAGAAAAAGGCATCGGCGGCCCAGACTTTGCTGGCGACGCACAGGCTGCAGCAACTGCAATCTTCACCAAGCACCCTGACCTAGCCGGTATCTGGGGCGTTTGGGATGTTCCTGCAGAAGGCATCATGGCAGCAGCCCGTGAAGCCGGTCGCACCGACGTCAAGATCGCAACCGAAGACCTCGGCACCAACGTAGCCATCGCTCTTGCAAAGAACGAGCTAGTTGTTGGCTTGGGCGCTCAGAGCCCATTCGACCAGGGTGTTGCAGAGGCTCGTCTAGGCGCAGCTTCGCTAATCGGCAAGGCAAACATTCCAAACTTTGTTGCCCTCGGTGCACTACCAGTTAGCCACGACAACGTTCTTGAGGCCTGGAAGCAGGTCTATCACGTAGACGCACCTGCAACCATCTCGGGTGTTTACGTCAAGTAACTAGAAACACTAATGGGGTTGGCATCAAGCACTGTGAGCTTGGTGTCAACCCCGTTAGGCCACCCATCCATCAAAAAAAGGTAGGCCTTAAGCCTATCAAGAGCCTTTGAAACAACAGACAAGGAACTTTCATGAAGAAGATCAACGTTGGCCTAATCGGCGGCGGTTTTATGGGCAAGGCCCACTCACTGGCTTATGCAGCCGTGCCAATGTTCTTTTGGCCAACCGAAATCTTGCCGGTCAAACACAGCATCGCAGAAGCAACCGACGCACTAGCTGCCGACGCAGCTGCCCGTTTCGGCTTTGAAAAATCAACGAGCGACTGGCGCTCAATCATCGATGACCCAGAGATCGACCTGGTTGACATCGCAACCCCTAACAACCTTCACGCCGAGATCGCGATTGCCGCTCTTGAGGCCGGCAAGCACGTGATTTGCGAAAAGCCGTTGGCTCGCACCGTTGAAGAAGCCGCCAAGATGTACGAAGCTTCGCGCGGCACCAACGCCGTTCACATGGTGGCGTTCAACTATCGCCGCACCCCAGCAGTGGCTCTTGCCAAGCGTTACATCGACGAAGGCGCAATCGGTCGCATTTTGAACGTGCGTGCAACCTATTTGCAAGACTGGTCAGCCGACCCAAACTCACCGCTTTCGTGGCGTTTCAAAAAGTCAATTGCTGGCTCAGGCGCAGTTGGCGACATTTTGACCCACGTGCTCGACATGGCCCGTTACCTAGCCGGCGAAATCACCGAGGTCAGCGCGCTAACCGCAAACATCATCACCGAGCGCCCGCTGCAGCAGGCCGGTGCCGACTCGCTCGGCAACTCTAAAGGCGATGGCCCTAAGGGCCCGGTCGACGTCGAAGACGAGGTTATGTCACTGGTCAAGTTTGCCAGTGGCGCCATCGGCTCGGTTGAGGCCACCCGCAACGCCTGGGGTCGAAACAACTTCATCACCCTAGAGATTCACGGTTCAGAAGGCTCAATCGTCTTTAACTACGAGAACCGCGACGAACTGCAGGTTTGCTTTAAGAACGACGGCGACGACCGACGTGGTTTTCGCACGGTTTACACCGGCCCTAACCACCCGAACGGCGCCAACCTTTGGCCGATTCCGGCGCTTGGCGTTGGCTATGGCGAGACCAAGATCATCGAAGCGCACGACCTTTTCACCGCAATTGCCGGCGGCGAACCGGTGCGCCCAGACTTTGGCGACGGCTATCAGGTTGCGCTGGTTGACCACGCAATTCTCGAGTCAGCTGCCAGCGGCCAGTGGGTCAAGGTTCCTCAGCTAAACCGCGAGACCGGAAAGGTCGAATAGCTTCATGTCTAAGGCTTCTCAGCTCGCGGTCGAAATGACCGACATCACCAAAGGTTTCAATGGTGTGCCTGTTTTGCGTCAGGTTGGTTTTGAACTTGAGGTGGGTGAGGTGCACGCACTGGCCGGTGAAAACGGCGCGGGCAAATCAACCCTCATGAAGATTCTTCAGGGCGTTTATCAGCGTGACGGCGGCGAGGTGAGAGTTCTTGGCGAGCTTGCTGGTCTAACCGACACGTTTGCTGCTCGGGCAGCCGGCATCGGCATGGTGTTTCAAGAATTCAGTTTGGTGCCCACCCTCACGGTTTGGCAGAACATCTTTTTGACAGCAGAGCCCTTGGGCAAACTTGGCTTCATCGACGATGCAACCGCCCGCCAAAAGGCTAAGGCGATTTTCGAAGACATGGGCGTTAGCGTTGACGTGACTTCGGTGCTCGAAAACCTGCCGACAGCTTTGTGGCAGCTAACCGAGATCGCCAAGGCTCTGGCTCAAAACGCTCGAGTTTTGATCATGGACGAACCGACCGCATCGCTAGCCAAGCACGAGACCACAGCACTGTTCGAACTGATTGAGCGGCTAAAGTCGCGCGGCATTTCGATCATCTACATCTCGCACCGCATGGACGAGGTTTATCGCGTGGCCGACCGCATCACCGTGTTGCGCGATGGTCAGAACGCTCTAACCGCGAAGCTCAGCGAGGTGACCCCAGCGCAAATTGTTGAGGCGATCGTTGGCCGCAAAATGTCGGGCAACCTCACCTATGCAGATCGTGGCGATGAAATCAGCACCGATGTAGTCTTGAGCGTCTCGGGTCTAGCCTCGGGCACGCGGGTTTCGAATGTGTCGTTCGACCTGCACCGTGGCGAAATCTTAGGCTTGGCCGGTCTTATGGGCAGTGGTCGCACCGAACTTGTGAACACACTTTTTGGCATCGACCGCGCAACGGCTGGACGGGTTGAGATCGATGGCAAGGTCGCGACCATTCGCAACCCTGGTCAGGCAATCGCGAACGGCTTGGCGTTGATTCCCGAAGACCGTAGAGCTCAAGGTTTGGTGCTTGACCACTCGGTTGAAGAGAACCTAACCCTGCCGCTCCTCGGCGGCCTCAAAGTTGGCCCACTGCTCAGCGGCAGCAAGATTGTGGCCCGCGCTCGCGAAATGATTAGCACTTTCTCGATCAAGGTCGCCGACCAAAAGATGCCGGTTACCAAGCTTTCTGGTGGCAACCAGCAAAAGGTGGTTATTGGCAAGTGGTTGGGTACTAATCCGTCAATTTTGATGATGGATGAACCCACCGCCGGCGTCGACATCGGCACAAAGCAAGAGATTTTGGCCATGGTGCGCGACATTGCCAAGCAGGGCAAGGCCGTGATTTTGATTTCGTCAGAACTGCCAGAGCTGCTTTCGGTGAGCGACCGCATCTTGGTGCTGCGCGACGGCGAAGTTGCTCGCAACCTATCTCGCTCAGAGATACCTTCAGAAGAATTTTTACAACTAGCGGTTCAAGGAGCCTAAATGTCTAACTCAAACACTTCAACCCAGGCGCCGAGCGCCCTGCAACGCGGCCTCAAAATCTTGCAGCGCTTTGACTGGCGTCAAAACATTATTTATGTTGCTTTCGTTGCCGCGTTCATCTTGTTCGCGGCGTTGCTCGGCGACAGCGGGTTCACTACACAGAACAACCTGTTGAACATTGCCCGCCAAACCGCCACGATTTCGATCATGGCAGTTGCAATGACCTTTGTGATTGCCGCCGCCGAAATCGACTTGAGCATCGGCTCGGTTGCCGGTTTGGCTTCGGTCGTGGCCGGAATGTCGATTCAGTCGTTCGGGCCAATCGTTGGTGTGCTGGCTGGCTTGCTCGTTGGCGTTGTTGTAGGTGCTATCAACGGTGGTTTGGTTGCGCTGCTCAAGGTGCCGTCGTTCTTGGTCTCACTGGGCATGCTGGGCTTGGTCGTTGGTGTTGCCCGTTGGATCACCGCCTCGGCGCCAGTGCCAATCGCCGACAACAACTTCATTCAAATCTTTGGTGGCGGCGATGTTGGTAGCATTCCTTCGCTGTTGATCTGGGCTTTGCTTTTTGTGGTTATCGGCGCAATCGTGATGAACAAGACCAAGTTTGGTCGCCAGGTTCGAGCCACCGGTGGTAACGCCCGCGCAGCACTTTTCACGGGTGTGAACACCGCACGCATCAAGTTCAACGTTCTGCTGATGTCTGGCGTTGTGGCCGCGGTGGCGGGCATGCTCTATGCCGGTCGTTTGCAGTCGGGTCGTTTTCAGTGGGGCACAGGCGATGAGCTTTCGGTTATCGCCGCCGTGATTCTTGGCGGAACCTCGCTGTTCGGTGGGCGCGGCTCGGTAATCGGTTCGCTGTTCGGTGCGCTGTTCATCGGTTTGGTGAATAACGGATTGATTCTTGCCGGGCTCGACGTGAGCCAGCAGCAGGTCGTTCGCGGCGCCATCATCATTGTGGCCGTGGCACTTTCTAGCAAGAGAAAGAGTTCATAGTGGCCACCGTGCTGCGTGCCGGAATTCTTGGTGGCGGATTCATGGCCGAAGTGCACTCACGTGCCATTCGCGCCGCTGGTCATCAGGTAGTGATGATCGCAAGTTCAACACCCGAAAGTTCGGTCAAAGCAGCAGCTCACCTCGGCATCGCGCAGGCGGCTGCCAACGCCAGCGAACTGATCACCTCGGCAGAGGTTGACGTTGTTCACGTTTGCACACCCAACACCTTTCACACCGAACAGTCAGTGTTAGCGATTGCCGCGGGCAAGTCAGTGGTTTGTGAAAAGCCGCTGGCAACCACTGTGGCAGACGCCGCCGGGTTGCTCGAAGCCGCGCAAACCGCGGGCACTTCAACCGCGGTGCCATTTGTTTATCGTTATTACCCAGCGGTGCGCGAGATTCGCGCGCGCATCGCCCGCGGTGATGCCGGTGAGCTTCACCTGTTGCACGGGTCTTATTTGCAAGACTGGCTTGCTCTTGCGAGTGCAACTAACTGGCGTGTGAACGAGAACATCGGCGGGGCTTCACGAGCTTTTGCTGACATTGGGGTGCACTGGTGTGACCTCATGGAGTTCGTCACCGGCCACCGCATCACTCGCTTGGTGGCTTCTATGGCGAAACCTCACGCCGGGCGTGGTGACACCGAAGATTCGGCGTCGATTCTTTTTGAGACCGACCGCGGTGCTTCGGGAACGTTGATTGCCAGCCAGATCTCTTATGGTCGCAAGAATGAGATTCGTTTTTCGTTCGACGGTGAACTTGAGTCGTCGTATTGGAACCAAGAGGTTCCTGGTCGTTTCACCACAGCCAATGCTCGCCGTGAGGCGATCGTTAATGTTGGTTCGGCCGAGGTGGCTTCGGTTGCTGAGCAGAACTTGGCTTATTTGCCGGCAGGTCATCCGCGTGGTTATCAAGACGCGTTCAACGCTTTCACGGCCGATGCCTACCGTTCTTTTCAGGGCGGCGTGGTTGACGCGTTGCCGACGTTTGCCGATGGCTTGCGTGCGGCGACTATCACCGAGGCTGTGTTGCTCTCGACGGCGTCGCGCCAGTGGGTTGAGGTTGCACCGTTTGTGGCTTCGCACCTCGAGCTGGGTGCTTCAAACTCGTTGGTTTCGGCCGGCGTCGAAAACCGCTAGATTCGCAATAGATTCACGAAATCGATATCAAAGGAGCACAGGTGACCAGACCGGTAACACTTTTCACTGGGCAGTGGGCTGACCTGCCTCTTGAGCAGGTCGCCAAACTCGCTAGCGACTGGGGCTATGACGGCCTTGAGTTGGCTTGTTCGGGCGAGCATCTTGACGTTGCCCGCGCTTTCGAAGACGACGCCTATGTTCAAGAGCGCCTCGACATCTTTGAGCGTTACAACCTCAAGCTGTTTGCGATATCGAACCACCTGACGGGTCAGGCGGTGTGCGACGACCCGATCGATTTTCGCCACCAGAGCATTTTGCGTTCGAAGGTTTGGGGCGATGGCCAGGCTGAGGGTGTTCGTCAGCGAGCCGCCGAAGAGCTGAAGCAAACCGGTGTGGTGGCTCGCAAGTTGGGTGTTGACACCGTGGTGGGTTTCACCGGTTCAAAGATTTGGCCCTATGTGGCGATGTTTCCGCCGGTGCCCGCAGAGGTCATCGAGGCTGGTTATCAAGACTTTGCCGACCGTTTCAACCCGATCATCGACGTGTTCGACGACCACGGGGTTCGTTTTGCACTCGAGGTTCACCCGAGCGAAATCGCTTATGACTGGCACACCACCGAGAAAACCCTCGAGGCTATCGGTCGCCGCCCCGGCTTTGGCATCAACTGGGACCCTTCGCACATGGCCTGGCAAGACATCGACCCAGCCGCGTTCATTCACCACTTTGCCGACCGCATCTATCACGTTGACTGCAAAGACACCAAAATTCATAACACGGATGGCCGCAGAGGCCGCCTCTCTTCGCACCTGCCTTGGGGCGACCCTCGCCGCGCGTGGGACTTTGTTTCGGCGGGTCACGGCAGCGTGGATTGGGAGGCCTCGTTTAGGGCGCTGAACACCATCGGTTATGCCGGCCCAATCTCGATCGAGTGGGAGGACCCTGGCATGGACCGCCTGCACGGCGCACCCGAAGCACTGGCTTTCATTCGCAAGTTGTTGTGGGCGACGCCCACCTCATCTTTCGACGCAGCTTTCAAGCAGAGCTAAAAGGCATGATGGTTTAGCGCTCGACTCTCAACGCCCCTCGAACTTGGGCGTGAAAAACGCCCCATCCGTCATTTGCGAATGGGGCGTCTCTCTTTGGTCTGTTTGGTGACGCTTAGAGCGACATCGACTTGCCGGCTGAGCCAAGCTCAGTTGCAGCTTCAACCACACGGGTTGACATGCCAGCTTCGGCTAGCTTGCCCCAGGCGCGTGGGTCATAAGCCTTCTTGTTACCGACTTCGCCGTCAA
>CAIYTL010000141.1 GCA_903929105.1 uncultured Micrococcales bacterium
CCACCTGTGCAGAAACCTGGTCGCGAATCGTTAGGTAAGGAAACTTTGGGCCATATTCTCGGCCATTTTTATCTAGCGAAGACGGCCCGGTGCTGCCCTGGCAGCCACCCAGCATATTCGGCGCAACCACATAAAAGCGGTCGGTGTCGATGGCCAAGCCTGGGCCGATGATTTCGCTCCACCAGCCTTCGGTTGGGTGCGCCTTGCTGGCAGGGCCATAAGCGTGTGAATCGCCGGTTAAAGCGTGCAGCACAAGAATTCCGTTGCTGCGATCAGCGTTTAGTTCACCCCAAGTTTCAAAGGCGATTCGGGCTGCTGCCAGCTCGCGACCGCTTTCGAGCGCAACTGGGCCAATGCTGGCGAATTGACGTTCGCCAGCCGGGTCGCCGTCGCGCCAAGCGCCACTGGCTGGCGGCCTGCCGGCAAGTTGGCGAATCTGCGCTTCGGTGATGAACTCCGAAGGAACAGTGTCTTCTGGTGTCTGAAATTCCATGTTTGGCCTAATTGCTAAAAACAAGAATGGTGAGCCGTTCGACTCACCATTCTTGTTTTCAAATGGTTATTTGACTTCTAAAGTCAACGTTACGCAGTTATTTTGCTGCAGCAAAACCGGTCTCTAGGTCGGCGACTAGGTCGGCCAGAGTCTCTAGTCCAACTGATAGGCGAACTAGACCAGGTGTTACACCTGTGGTTGCTTGCTGCTCAGGTGAAAGCTGTGAGTGGGTGGTGCTTGCAGGGTGAATCACTAGTGAGCGAACGTCACCAATGTTTGCTACGTGGCTGAATAGGTTGAGGCTGTCAACGAACTTCGCACCGGCTTCAACTCCACCTTCGATTTCGAATGAAACGATTGCGCCAGCACCCTTTGGAGCATACTTTTGGCCAGCTGCAAACCAAGGTGAGGTTGGCAAACCTGCGTAGTTGACGCTCTTGACCTGTGGGTGCTTCACTAGCCACTCAGCAATGGCTTTTGCGTTTGCAACGTGACGCTCAACGCGTAGGCTCAGGGTTTCAATGCCCTGAATCAACTGGAACGCACTGTTTGGCGAGATCGCTGCGCCAAGGTCGCGAAGCAACTGCACGCGAGCCTTGATGATGTATGCAATGCCATCGCCCAAAGCTGCGGTGTAGTTAACGCCGTGGTAGCTAGGGTCTGGCTGGGTTAGGCCAGGGAACTTGTCGCTCTTGCTCCAAGCAAACTTTCCGCCGTCAACGATTGCGCCTGCAACCACGGTTCCGTGGCCAGCCAAGAACTTGGTTGCTGAGTGAACAACGATGTCGGCTCCGTGCTCAAGAGGCTTGATCAAATATGGGGTTGCAACGGTGTTGTCAACGATTAGTGGCACACCGTTAGCGTGGGCTACGCCGGCAACGCCTTCGATGTCAAGAATCGAAACCTTTGGGTTGCCGATAGTCTCAGCAAAGAAAAGCTTGGTGTTTGGCTGCACAGCCGCTGCCCAAGCTGCAAGGTCGTCTTGGTCTTCAACAAAAGTGGTCTCAATGCCAAGCTTTGGCAAGGTGTATTTGAACAGGTTGTAGGTGCCGCCATAAAGAGTTGACGAGGCAACGATGTGGTCGCCGGCCTGCGCAATGTTCAAGATTGCAAAAGTCTCAGCTGCCTGGCCTGAAGCCAAAAGCAATGCTGCGGTGCCGCCTTCAAGAGCCGCGATGCGCTTTTCGGCAACATCTTGGGTTGGGTTCATGATGCGGGTGTAGATGTTGCCAAACTCAGCCAAACCAAAGAGGTTCTTGGCGTGCTCGCTCGAGTTGAATACATAAGCGGTGGTCTGATAGATCGGGGTGGCTACCGCGTTGGTAACTGGGTCTGGGGTTGCGCCAGCGTGAATCTGGGCGGTTTCAAAACCCCACTGGGTTGCGTCTGTGCTCATTTGGATTCTCGTTTCTTGAGTTTGGTTTGGTCATGCACTTTTTGCTGACCAAAAAGGCTTATCTAAAAGATAGAAAACAAGACCAGCACCAGCAAGTTGCGCTGAAATAGTTCGTAACTTAGAACTTTGGGTCGAGGGCTAGGCTGCCGACGCCTCGTTCAGGGTGTCGAAGGCGAGCGATGCCAGCAGTGCCGATGCATCTGGCATTACGGTGTCATCGAAGCGAACTTTTTCTGAGTGATTATTTGGTGCGGTTGCAGGGTCAAGCTCGGGCGGGCAAGCACCCACGAACACAAATGCTCCGGGAATCTCTTTGAGCACCGAAGCAAAGTCTTCGCCACCTGGGGTGCCTTCACTCAGCGTGACATAACGTGCCGGGCCGACAACATGCCCGGCAACCCGCTCAACGCGATCAACGGCAGCGTCGTCGTTATAGAGCACCTTGGTGGCCTGACCTTGGTCATTGTCGATTACGAGTTCAACGCTGACCCCATAGGCGTCGGCGATGCCGTTAAGCAACCTGCTAAGCACTTGGCGAACCTTGTCAAAGTGCTCGTCGCTGAAAGTTCTAATGGTTGCACCAAAGCTAGCTTCGGCGGGGGTGACGTTGCTGGTGCCGTCGTTGCCCGCTTTGACCCAGCAGACGTTAACGATGGTGGGGTCTAGCTGCTTGAGTTCACGGTTGATCGCAGGCTGAATGCTCGCAATCATTTGCGCCATAACCGAGATCGGGTCATTTGAAAGCCAAGGCATTGAACCGTGGCCACCGGCACCTTTGACCGTGACCTTGATTTCGCCCGCCGAGGCCATTAGAGCTCCCTTTTTGGTGCCAAACATGCCCGACTGATACATCGAGAACACGTGAACGCCATAGGCTGCGATCGGTTTGACACCGTCAACAAAGTGCGAGTTCTCGGCGAGCATCACATCGGCGCCACCGCTGCCTTCTTCACCCGGTTGAAACCAAAACAAAACGTTGCCAGCAAGTTGGTCACGGTGAGTGTGCACCAGGTGAGCGGCTCCGATGCCGATTGACATGTGCAGGTCGTGGCCACAGGCGTGCATCGCACCGTTAGTTGAAGCAAAGCTTTCGCCGCTATCTTCGATAACTGGCAGGGCATCCATGTCGGCCCGAATCAAAACAGTTGGCCCGGGTTTAGCACCGCGAATCAACAAAGTGACAGAACTCAGATCTTTGCCCAGCTTAATTTCGCCCAAACCCTCGATGCTCTCAAGCACAGCAGCTTGAGTCAGCGGCAGATGCAAACCTACCTCAGGAATCTGGTGAAATTTTTGACGATTCGCCTGCATAAAAGGCAGGTAGGTGTTTGCTTCGGCCGCGAGCGCTGAGTAGTCCATGGCAAAAGTATGCCACGGGCAACCTACTATTTATTTATGTTCTTCGAGGCGATGCACCCACAGTGGCAAAGCCTGCTCGCCGACCAAAAATCGAGCCTAGAAACCATCGAGGCTGCGCTTACCGCCGAACGGGCATCCGCGCCATATTTGCCGGCCGCCAACCAGGTGATGCGTGCCTTCGAGGCTGACCCAAATCAAACACGCGTTTTAATCGTGGGGCAAGACCCCTACCCAACTCCTGGGCACGCAATTGGCCTGGCTTTTGCTTGCCCGACAGACATCACACCGCAACCGCGAAGTTTGCAAAACATTCGCACCGAACTCGCCAACGACCTCGGCATCGCGCCAGCCCAAGCAGCCGGTATTGATCTAGCAGCATGGGCCACGCAAGGCGTAATGCTGCTAAATCGAACACTCACGGTGGCCGCTGGTCAAAGCAATTCGCATTCAAAGGTTCCATGGCAAAGTTTCACAGCCGCAGCTATTGCAAGATTGGCCCAGTTGCGCGGGACATCACTTGTGGCAATTCTTTGGGGCAAGCCAGCCCAAACCGTGGTTAGTTTGCTCGAGCCAAGCATCGATGCAGCAAACCTGTTATGCGCAGCTCACCCCAGCCCGCTCTCGGCACGCCGCGGGTTTTTTGGCAGCAAACCTTTCAGCCAAACCAACGCTCTACTCGTGCAAAAAGGACTGCAACCGATAGATTGGTTGGGTTAGGAGTTTCTGTGGCCCTTGATTCAGAATCGCGTTGGCGTTTAGTTCGCAAAGCTAAACTCAAGCCGGTTTCACCCGAAGGTGAGACCACGATTCGCGCTGCCCAGATCACTGACTTGGGCGAAGTTCTTGAAATCTATAACTTTTATGTCAAAAACAGCGCGGTAACTTTTGATTTAGAACCGATGACACTAACCGAATGGCGCGAAAAATTTGAGTGGCTCGGCAGCTTGAAATTGCCATTTTTAGTGGC
>CAIYTL010000142.1 GCA_903929105.1 uncultured Micrococcales bacterium
GCACCCGAAGTTGAGGCCTCAGAAACGCCTGCCGAGGCTAAAGCTTCTGAAGGCGCCGGTTCACACCTGGTTTAGCGTGCAGGCCGCTATTCGAGTTTTTCGCCAGGCGTGAAATAAGCCCGCTGGTTATAGAGAAGCGCTTGGTCAGCTCGGCCAACGCCACCGTCAATAACTTCGATCACGATGATTGCGTTGTTTTCAACGTGGTGAATCTCGCGAGTTTTGCCGATCAAAACTGCAGTTGCAGCGTCGAACACAGGCACTCCGGGCTCAACCATTCCCCAGTCGTTGCCAGCGAATCTCAGGTTGCGATCAGCGGCCATGCGGCGAGCCAACTCTAGGTTTTCGGCGCCCAAAGTGTGCACGGCAAAATACTTTGCTTGGCTAACTGCCTGCCAGCTGCTTGAGCCTCTGGCGACGTTGAAGGTTAGCAGCGGAGGGTTTGAGCCGAGCGAGGTCATGCTGGTGGCAGTAAAACCTACCGCAGCGCCATCGGCGTCGGTTGTGGTGATTACAGCAACACCTGAGGCGTGGCGGCGAAATGCGGCGCGCAGAGTTTCGCTCAGGTCGGCTTGCGGTTCAAAAGTCATTAGTTGCTCCTTGGCTTCTAGGTTAATGCAGGGCGGTCACACTGCGGGCTTCACCGTTAGAATTGCCTTGTTAGTTTCACGTTGTTGGAGGCCCCATGTCTGAACGCGCTCAGTTGCGTTTGCTTGACCTGCGCTCGTCGGGTTTTGCCTCCCACGAAGTTAACGATTTGGTGCCTCGTGCCACAGTTGACGTTGATGCAGCGCTTGAGTCAGTCAAGCCGCTAATCGCTGACATTGCCGTTCGCGGCCTTGATGCTGTGGTTGAGGTCACCCAGCAGCGAGACGGCGTTGACCCACGCCCACTTTTGGTTTCAGTTGATGAGCTCGCCGCGGCAGTCGACGCTTTAGACCCCGCTCTTCGGGCTGCCATTGAAACTGCAATCGAGCGAGTTCGTGCCGTTTCGATCGCGAATCTGCCCGACGACACTTCGGTTCAGCTTGCTGAGGGCGCAAAAGTTTTGCAGCGCTGGGCGCCGGTTGACTCAGTTGGCTTGTATGTCCCAGGAGGCAAGGCGGTGTATCCGTCAAGCGTGGTCATGAACGTTGTGCCGGCCCAGGTTGCTGGCGTGCCTCGTTTAGCTTTAGCTTCACCGGCTCAAAAAGATTTTGGCGGTCGCCCGCACCCCACAGTTTTGGCAACCGCTGCCTTGTTGGGTGTGACCGAGGTTTATTCAATGGGCGGCCCGGCCGCCATTGCGGCTTTTGCTCACGGCTTGCCTCAAGTTGGCTTAGAGCCGGTGCGTCTGGTTACTGGTCCCGGAAACATCTATGTGACAGCTGCTAAGCGCGCACTTCGCGGTCGCATCGCAATCGATTCAGAGGCCGGCACCACAGAGATCTTGGTTTTGGCCGATGCTTCGGCCAATGCGCGCCTGATCGCTTATGACCTGGTGTCTCAGGCAGAACACGACGAAGCCGCAGCCTCAGTTTTGGTGACAGATTCTGCTGAGTTGGCTCACGCGGTGATCAATGCGCTGCCAGACATTGTTGATGCCACCGCTCACCGTGACCGAGTTATCACGGCACTGGGTGGTCAACAGAGCGCTGTGGTCTTGGTTGCAAGTTTTGACGAGGCCATTTCGTTTGCCAATGAATACGCCACCGAGCACCTAGAGATTCACACTGCCGATAACGCTTCGGTGGTTAACCGCATCACAAATGCGGGGGCCATTTTTGTGGGGGAGTTTTCACCGGTTAGTCTCGGCGATTACATGGCTGGTTCAAGCCACGTTTTGCCTACCGGTGGTTCTGCAAAGTTTGGCCCTGGTTTAGGTGTGCACACATTTTTGCGTGCCCAACAAATCATCGAATACACCCGAGCAGGCCTTGAGCCGCTCGCTGAGCTGATTGACAACTTTGCGCAGGCCGAAGGTTTACCAGCCCACGGTCAAGCTGTTACAGCCCGTTTTGACGACTAAAAACGGCTAGTGCGCCTGGCCGCCCGAAAGTCGGCATTGTTGATCGTTTACTTTGTAACTTTTTCAAAACTTTCTGCCAATTTTTTTGATTTTTTGGCCTCCGACGTTTCAACTTTGGCGTGTTTTCGCGGTTTTTGTCTCGACACGCCGAGATGTCGATAAATTTGCATCTAACGACACCAAACCACAAGATATAGGGGCTACCTACTCAAAACAAACCACATATAGTGTCTGAATTTCACCTGAATTCTGGCATTTGGTTCAAAAAAGAGCAGATAGTCACTGATTTGAACTGAAGGGAGGCTCCAAATGCATTGTCCGTTTTGTCGATACCCAGATTCACGTGTAACCGATTCACGCACCTCTGATGATGGCGCCTCAATTCGTCGTCGACGCCAGTGCCCAGAGTGCTCAAAGCGCTTTAGCACTACCGAAACTTCAAGTCTTGTGGTTACAAAGCGCAGCGGCGTAGTCGAGCCGTTTAGCCGAGACAAAATTGTCTCTGGTGTGCGCAAAGCTTGTCAGGGCAGACCGGTCAACGATGCCGATCTGTCGTTGCTGGCTCAAGAGGTCGAAGAAACCGTTCGCGCTAATGGCGCAGCGGCTATCGAGGCCAACGACATTGGGCTGGCGATTCTAGAACCACTGCGAAAGCTTGATGAAGTCGCCTACATGCGCTTTGCAAGTGTTTATCAGGGGTGGGAGTCCCTCGACGATTTTGAGGCCGCTATCAAGCTGCTGAAGCTCGAAAAGAGCGTAAGCAACGAATCGCTTGAAGCTGCCAACTAAGCAACAAACAGACTTAAAACCAAAAATCTTAATCAAAAAAGCAAGAAACAAACGAAAGGATAAGCGATGACTGACACCACCGCTTGGACCGGATCAGAGGGATTCGGCAACACTGAAGGCCGCCGCGGCATGAGCATCGGCCGCATCTACACCACCGAGGGCGAACACCCTTATGACCAGGTCAACTGGGAGTATCGCGACGTTGTTCAGACCAACTGGAAGAACGGCGAAGTTATCTTCGAGCAGCGCGGCGCGGAGTTTCCTGACTTCTGGAGTGTTAACGCCAGCACAATCGTTACCACCAAGTACTTTCGCGGCGCGCAGGGCACACCTGAGCGTGAATACAGCCTTCGCCAGCTAATCAACCGCGTGGTTTTGACCTACACCCAGGCCGGCCGCGACAACGGTTATTTTGCAACCGAAGAAGACGCAACCATTTTTGAGCACGAGCTCACCTACATGTTGTTGCACCAGGTTTTCAGCTTCAACTCACCGGTTTGGTTCAACGTGGGCACAGTAAGCCCACAGCAGGTTTCAGCTTGCTTCATCTTGTCGGTCGACGACTCGATGGACAGCATCTTGAACTGGTACCGCGAAGAGGGAATGATCTTCAAGGGTGGTTCAGGCGCCGGTCTAAACCTCTCACGCATTCGTTCATCAAAAGAGCTTCTAAAGGGCTCGGGCGGTTCAGCTTCAGGCCCAGTTTCATTCATGCGCGGTGCTGACGCATCAGCCGGAACCATCAAGTCGGGTGGCGCAACTCGTCGTGCCGCCAAGATGGTTGTTCTCGACGTTGACCACCCAGACATCATCGAGTTCGTCGAAACCAAAGAAAAAGAAGAAGAAAAGATTCGCGTATTGCGCGACGCTGGCTATGACATGGAGCTTGGTGGCAAAGACATCAACTCTGTTCAGTACCAGAACGCAAACAACTCGGTTCGCGTAAACGCAGAGTTCATGAACGCTGTCGAACACGGCCTGAAGTTCGGTCTTCGTGCCCGCACCACCGGTGAGGTTATCGAAGAGGTTGAAGCTCGCGACCTTTGGAACAGCATCGCTCAGGCGGCTTGGGCTTGTGCCGACCCTGGCATTCAATATGACGACATCATCAACGACTGGCACACCACGCCAGACTCAGGTCGCATCACCGCATCGAACCCTTGTTCTGAATACATGCACCTCGACAACTCAAGCTGCAACCTTGCCAGCTTGAACCTGTTGAAGTTCTTGAACGCCGACGGCTCATTCGACGTCGACAAGTTCACCAAGGCTTCAGAGCTAATCATCACCGCTATGGACATCTCGATTTGCTTCGCAGACTTTCCTACCGAAAAGATCGGCGAGACCACTCGTGCCTACCGTCAGCTCGGCATCGGTTATGCAAACCTTGGCGCTTTGCTTATGGCTATCGGTGTTCCTTATGACAGCCGCGAAGGCTTTGCGCTTGCAGCAGCCATCACCTCGTTGATGACCGGTGCGGCTTACCGTCGCTCAGCTGAACTTGCAGGTGTTGTTGGCCCTTATGAGGGTTACAGCCGCAACAAGGCAGGTCACGACCGCGTAATGTCAAAGCACGAGCAGGCAAGCCTGACCCTTCAGTCAGCTAGCCCAATCGACGCACCTGTTATCGCAGCCGCTAACGCTCAGTGGGCACTAAACACTGCAATCGGTGCGAACAACGGGTGGCGTAACGCTCAGGCTTCACTCTTGGCCCCAACCGGAACCATTGGCTTCATGATGGACTGTGACACCACAGGCATCGAGCCAGACTTCTCGTTGGTCAAGTACAAGAAGCTTTCAACCGGTGGTTCAATGCAGATCGTCAACCAGACGATTCCGTTTGCACTTGACCGTCTTGGCTATGCACACGAAACCGTTGAGGCAATCGTTGCTCACATCGGTCAGCACGGTCACGTTGTTGATGCTCCAGGCCTAAAGCTTGAGCACTATGCAATCTTCGATACCGCTGTTGGTGTTCGTGCGATCGAGCCTATGGGTCACGTTCGCATGATGGCAGCTGTTCAGCCGTTCCTTTCGGGCGCAATCTCCAAGACCGTGAACATGCCAGAAACCGCAACCAAAGAAGAAATCGCAGATGTCTATTTTCAGGGTTGGAAGCTGGGCCTAAAGGCTCTGGCAATCTATCGCGACAACTGCAAGGTTGGCCAGCCACTGTCAGACGCTAAGGCAAAGACTGAGACCAAGGCCGAGGCTGCTCCAGTAGTAGTTTCAGAGCTTTCTCACCCAGTTCGCAAGCGCCTGCCAAAGTCACGCCCATCGTCAACCACCTCGTTCACCGTTGGTGGCGCAGAGGGTTACATGACCGCCAGTTCTTACCCAGACGGCGGCTTGGGCGAGGTCTTCTTGAAGCTCGGCAAGCAGGGTTCAACCCTGGCCGGTGTGATGGATGCGTTCTCGATCTCAGTCTCAATCGGTTTGCAATACGGTGTTCCGCTAGAGACCTTCGTTCAGAAGTTCACTAACGTCAACTTCGAGCCAGCAGGCATGACCGACGACAAAGACATTCGCATTGCTAAGTCGCTGATGGACTACATCTTCAGACGTCTAGCACTTGACTACCTGCCGTTCGAAACTCGTTCAGCTCTTGGCATCTTCAGTGCCGCAGAGCGCTCGGCTTCGCTCGACGCAGGTGGCAGCAGCTATGCAGCAATCAGCGAATTGCCACAGGTTATTGAGATTCCAACCCCAGTTGCCGAAGCTGCACCTGCAATCGAAGTGACCACCAACGTGGTCGAGGTCGAAATCACCCGCAAAGAAGTTCACTCATCAGCTGAGCTGTTCGAGTTGCTTCAGGGCAAAGAGTCAGACGCTCCACTGTGCTTCAACTGTGGCATCAA
>CAIYTL010000143.1 GCA_903929105.1 uncultured Micrococcales bacterium
CAGATGCCAACCAAAACACCTCAGTTCAACGACCAGCAGGTTCTAGAACTTGCCGCCTATGTCGCCTCATTGGCTCCCGGCCCAGCTGTTCCGTCTGACTCAGCTGTTGCTGCCGACGGAAACTCAGAGCGCGGAGGCCAGTTGTTCCGCACAAACTGTGCCATGTGTCACAACGCAGTTGGTGCCGGTGGCGCGCTAACCGAGGGCAAGTATGCTCCTGCGCTTATGCAGGCAGACCCTACCGAGATTTATGAGGCAATGATTACCGGCCCACAAAACATGCCAGTTTTCAGCGACGCTAACCTAACTCCCACCGACAAAAAAGACATCATCACCTACCTCACCTACGTGCAGAAGAACCCGTCACCTGGTGGCTATGAGCTGGCAAATCTTGGCCCAGTCGCCGAGGGACTATTTGCCTGGATTTTCTTGTTGGGCCTAATCATCGGCATCACCGTTTGGCTTGGCGCAAAGTCAAACTAACTCTTAAAGATTTAACACTTTCAACCAAAGGGAGTAACTAAGTGAGCGACAACTCTAAAGGCGTAGTGCCTAGCTCAGGTCAGTCAGACGAATACGCATATAGCGCAGGCGCCGGGCTAGTTCTAAGCGACGCAATCGCCGACCCAGGCATCGAACCGCACCGCGTTCGCATGACTGACAAGAGCGTGAAGCACGAGAAACTAGCCGCACGCCAGGTTGCAACCCTGTTCGTGATCTCGATTCTTGGCAGCATCTTTGCCATCTTTGCTTACTTCTTCTGGCCACTTGACGGCGAAAACCTCACCGCCGTCAGAACCAACACCATGTTCCTTGGTTTGGGCATCACACTTGGCCTATTCGGCATCGGTTTCGGAGCCGTTCACTGGGCAAAAACCCTTATGCCAGACGCTGAAATCTCAGAAGAGCGTCACCAGACCCGTGGCAGCGATGAAACCCGTGCACGCGCAGTTGAGATCATCAAACTTGCCGACAGTGAGTCAGGTTTCTCTCGTCGCAAGCTAATTCGTCGCACCATGTATGGCGCTCTGGCGTTGTTCCCACTGCCTGCGATTGTGTTCTTTAAAGACATGACCACCGAGGCCAACCCAGTTGAGAAACTGCGTCACACCATGTGGACAGCAGGAAAGCGTTTGGTTCAAGACCCAACCGGTGTTCCAATCAAAGCGTCTGACGTGACCGTAGGCTCTGCTTTTCACGTTATTCCAGAGGGTCTAAACGAAGCACCTCACATGCTTGAAGAAAAGTCGAAGGCTGCAGTTCTTTTGGTGCGCCTTGACCCTAAAGACATTCACAGCCAAAAAGAGGCCGACTGGGGTTACAACGGCATTGTTGCCTATTCAAAGATTTGCACCCACGTTGGTTGCCCTGTGGCTCTTTATGAGCAGCAGACCCACCACCTGCTTTGCCCATGCCACCAGTCAACCTTCGACATCACAAACGACTGTGCTGTCGTGTTTGGCCCAGCTACCCGCGCTTTGCCGCAGCTTCAAATCGATGTTGATGACCAGGGATACCTAATTGCCAAGGGCGACTTTTCAGAGCCTGTTGGTCCTAGCTTCTGGGAACGAAAGGCTAACTAATGAGCACAGCTACTGAGACTCAGAAAAAAGGCGGCTTTCTCGCCGGCACCGCGAACTACCTCGACGAACGCGTCGGCGTAGCGGGAATCCTCAAGGAATTCGGTCGCAAGATTTTTCCGGACCACTGGTCATTCATGCTCGGCGAAGTTGCACTCTATAGCTTCGTAGTGCTGCTGATTTCAGGCACATTCTTGACCTTCTTCTTTCAGCCTGCGATGACCCCAGTAATTTACGATGGCGTGTTTGGCCCGCTAAAGGGTGCTGAAGTTTCAGTAGCCTACGCATCAACGCTAGACATCTCGTTTGAGGTTCGCGGCGGTTTGCTAATGCGTCAGGTTCACCACTGGGCTGCGCTATTGTTTGTTGCCGCTGCTGGTCTGCACATGCTTCGCGTGTTCTTCACCGGCGCGTTCCGCAAGCCACGCGAAATCAACTGGGTTGTTGGTTTCATGCTCTTTGTTTTGGGCATGGCTGGTGGTTTCACCGGTTACTCACTGCCCGACGACTTGCTATCGGGTAACGGTCTGCGCATCATCGACGGCATGATCAAGGGCCTACCGGTTATCGGTGCCTATGTTTCGTCATTGTTGTTCGGCGGAGAGTTCCCTGGCGAAAACATCGTTGCTCGCCTTTACAGCCTGCACATCATGTTGATTCCAGCCCTGATTTTGGTGTTCGTAGCAATTCACTTGTTCATGGTGGTAATCCACAAGCACACCCACTACTCAGGCCCAGGCAAAAAAGACACCAACATCGTTGGTTACCCGCTAATGCCTGTTTATGTTGCGAAAGCTGGCGGATTCTTCTTCTTGGTTTTCGGCGTAATCATGGTTATTGCCGCGAACTTCACC
Source organism: uncultured Micrococcales bacterium (assembly GCA_903929105.1). GTDB lineage: Bacteria > Actinomycetota > Actinomycetes > Actinomycetales > Microbacteriaceae > Rhodoluna. The sequence continues at coordinate 2,435 of CAIYTL010000143.1, forward strand.
ATCAACCCAGTTTGGAACTACGGTGGCTATGACCCATCACCGGTTTCAGCTGGAACCCAACCTGACTGGTACATCGGCTGGCTCGATGGCGCACTTCGCTTAGCTCCAACCCACATCGAAGTTGTTGACTGGGCGAACCACACCTGGTCATGGAACATTTTGTTGCCAATGATCGTGGGCATTGCCTTCTTGGTGGTTGTGGCGCTATACCCATTCTTCGAAGCTTGGGTGACCGGCGACAAGCGTGAACACCACGTTCTTGACCGCCCACGCAACACA
>CAIYTL010000144.1 GCA_903929105.1 uncultured Micrococcales bacterium
AGATTACTTAAGGGTAACCTTTGCGCCAGCAGCCTCAAGAGCAGCCTTTGCCTTCTCAGCAGCGTCCTTGCTTGCGCCTTCTAGAACTACTGAAGGTGCGCTGTCAACAACAGCCTTGGCTTCGCCAAGACCTAGTGAGGTTAGTGCGCGAACTTCCTTGATGACCTGAATCTTCTGGTCGCCAGCAGCCTCAAGAACGACGTCGAATGAGTCCTTCTCTTCAGCAGCCTCAGCAGGTGCTGCTGCACCGGCTGCTGCAACTGCTACTGGAGCAGCTGCGGTAACTTCGAACTCAGCTTCGAAGGCCTTTACGAACTCGCTGAGTTCGATAAGGGTTAGTTCCTTGAAAGCGTCGATTAGCTGTGCGGTGGTTAGCTTAGCCATTTGATTTTCTCCTTGTTTTTGGTTTTAAAGATTTGGGGTTTTGAAACTTTGGTTTTTGGGTTACGCGTCTTTTTTGGCACGAAGCGCGTCGACAGTGCGAACGGCTTGTGAAAGCGGGGCGTTGAAAAGATAAGCGGCGCCGAATAGCGAAGCCTTGAAAACGCCAGCGGCCTTAGCCAATAGCACTTCGCGGGTCTCGAGGTCAGCGAGCTTCTTAACGTCGTCGGCTGAAAGAGCGGCGCCGTCAAGCACACCATTCTTTACAACCAATAGTGGGTTCTCTTTTGCAAAGTCACGCAAAGCTTTTGCCACCGAGACAGCGTCTCCGTGAACAAATACCATTGCGCTAGGACCGAAGAGGTGGCCGTCAAATGCGGTCACGCCAGCGTTCTTAGCTGCAATCGATAGCAGTGTGTTTTTTGCAACGGAGTAGGTTGCGTTCTCGCTGATGTTGCGGCGCAATTGCTTGAGCTGCTCAACGGTGAGACCGCGGTATTCAGTTAGCAATACAGCAGTTGAGCTTGCAAACTTTTCAGTTAGCTCAGCAACTGTGGCTTCCTTATTCGCCATGTCACTCCTTGGTTTTTTTCGTTGCCGGTAGCCCCAGGGCAATAAAAAAAGCTCCGGCGCACGCGCACGGAGCAAAAACAAACACGATTCAAAGAATCATAAATGAGCTACTACATACACCTGCGCTGGCCTTCGCTACTGCGATCCTTCGTCGGCGCACAAAACTCAAGTTATTAGTTTGGGTTTAGCACGACCGAAACCGGCGGTCTTTGGCTGTTTCTAAGTTTAGTTGCCAAGCAACATTGGCGCAAGTGCCGATCTGGTTATGAAAAACCCCCGCGGGCCATTGGCCTGCAGGGGTTTCTCAAAGTGCTTAGTCGCGAGGCTTGCGACGGCCTCCGCCGCCAGAAGCTCGGTCGTTCCAACGACCCTTGCCGTTGCCACCAAAGTTGCTGCGGCGCGGTCCACGGTCATCACGGCCGCGACCACCACGGTCACCGCGGTCGCCGCCACCAAAGTCGAGCACGTCGGCCACCGGTGGTGGAGCGATCGGGCCCGCTAGCTGCTCAAGCAGCTCTGACGATGGGCGAACATCCGAGAAAATGCCGTCGCGGTCAGCGCGACGCAACAGGTCTTCGAGACGACGACGACGGCTGCGCGGAATCAAGGTGATTACGGTGCCCTCCTTGCCGGCACGACCGGTGCGACCTGAGCGGTGCAGGTAAGTCTTGTATTCCTCAGGTGGATCAAGCTGAATCACAAGCTGAACATCGTCAACGTGAATGCCTCGGGCCGCAACGTCGGTTGCAACAAGAACACGAACGTGGCCCTTGGTGAAACGCTCAAGATTGCGTGTGCGCTGGTTCTGGTTTAGGTCACCGTGCAGACGGGCTGAAGGCACACCGGCTTGAGTCAAGCTCTCGCTCAGGCTTTCGGCAGTCATCTTGGTGCGGGTGAAGATAAGTGCTTTGCCCTCACCTTGAACTAGACGCAGCAAAACGGCGCTGCGGTCTTCGTTGTCAACCTGAAAGACGCGGTGAACGATGGTCGAGGTCTCTTGAGTCTCGTTAGGAACCTCATAAACATAAGGGTTTGGCAAGAACTCTTTAACAAGAGCGTCAACTTCGCGGTCAAGAGTTGCTGAGAACAGCAACTTTTGGCTGTCGCCGGTGGCGCGCATGATGCGACGCACACCTTCGATAAAGCCAAGGTCACACATGTGGTCGGCTTCGTCAATCACGATGGTCTCAACTTCGCTGAGGTCAATGATCTTTTGTGCCATTAGGTCTTCAAGACGACCAGGAGTCGCAACAACAATGTCAACACCGCGGCTAAGCGCGATTTCTTGACGACGCTGAGGCACGCCACCATAAACACAGCAGGTATAAAAACCTACTGCGCGGCTTAGAGCCGATACGGTGCGGTCGATCTGGTCGGCCAGTTCACGGGTTGGAGCCAAGATTAGTGCGCGAGGCTTGCCCGGCTTGCGAGGCTGAGAACCAGCAGCAACAAGCTTAGAAATAACAGGAACCGAGAAAGCAATAGTCTTGCCCGAACCGGTCTTGCCGCGGCCCAGAACGTGACGGCCTTCAATAGCGGCCGGAATCGTTGACTGCTGAATCGGGAACGGTGTTTCTGCGCCCATTCCCTGCAAAGCGGTTAGCAAGCGTGGGTGAAGACCCATCTCTTCAAAAGTGGTGATGGTCGAGATCTCTGATTGGTCAGCAATCTCAAGCTTTTCAAGAACCTGGTCTTCGAAGAAGGCCTTCTTGTTTGGGTTGCCTTCGCGAGCACCGGCAAAGCTTGAGTCGCGGCTGCGGTCACGCTCAACACGGTCAGGGCGGTTGCCATCACGGTCGGCACCAAATGAACGACGCTCGCCACCACGGTTGTCACGGTCACCGAAGCTGCGGCGTTCGCCACCGGCACGGTTGTCGCGGTCACCAAAAGATGGACGGCCGCCGCGGTCTGCACCACGGTTGTCGCGGTCACCGAATGAACGGCGCTCGCCGCCAAGGTCATCGCGGTTGCCAAAAGTTGGGCGACCATCGCGGTCACCAAAACTGCGACGTTCGCCGCCGCGGTCATCGCGGTTGCCGAAAGCTGGGCGACCATCGCGGTCACCGAATGAACGGCGCTCGCCACCGCGGTTGTCACGGTCACCAGAACCTGCGCCCTGGTAGCCACGGCTTGCACCACGGTCGTCACGGCTGCCAAAACTGCGGCCTTCGTTTGAACGTTCACGTGGAGCCCAGTCGCGACCACGGTCTTCACGGCCACCACTTACTTCGCGTGGAGCACGATCGTCACGGCCAGCACCACGAGGTGCGCCAAAACCACGGTTGTCGCGGTCGCCGCGGCCAGCAAAGCCACCGCGCTCACCGCCACGGTTGTCGCGATCGCCGAATGAACGACGTTCGCCACCGCGCTCGGCACCACGGTCTGCACCGCGGTTGTCGCGATCACCGAATGAACGGCGCTCGCCACCAAAGTCACGGCCACCTGCGCTGCGGTCGTCGCGACCACGAGGAGCTGAATCGCCGCGCTCTGAACGAGCTGGGCGGTTCTCAAAGAATGCTGGGCGACGGTCTGAAGACGCGCCGTCGCGAGCCGGGGCGCGATTAGCGCCACCTTCGCGAGGTTTGAATGTATTGGTTCGCGGTGCACCTTTTGGAGCGCGCGAAGAATCCTTGCCAAAATTAGGCATAGTTCGTTTCCTTTATTTTTAAGTTATGTGGGCCTCAGAGGGAGTAGCTCTGGTGGCCGCGCCGATTAGTCGAACTGCGCAAAACCCACACACGAGATAAACGTTCGCAAAACGGCGAACTCTCAAATAAAGGAAGTGACTGGCACGTCTTAGAGCTGGCATTTCGGTAGCCAGATATTTGGTTGACGTGCTGCAAACGACTAGTTGTCACGATTACGTAACTTTTAGAGTCTAGTCGAGGGCTTTCAAAAAAGCTAGAGGCAGTTTTGCGTGGCGTTATAGCCTTGCCGATTAGATGAGTTTGCGCGCCGCCAAGGCACTCTCAAGCGCCGCATTGCTCGGTTCAACCAAAAACTCGCCGTCGGCAAACAAGATCACAGGAATGTTCTTGCGGCCGGCAATGGCTTCAGCCT
>CAIYTL010000145.1 GCA_903929105.1 uncultured Micrococcales bacterium
CTCTAGGTTCTAGTTCGCGCACTTCATCGAGCAATCCGTTTTGCCACATTTTGTGCACACGCCGCTCAAGGCGGGCTCGCAAGTCTTCGCGGTCGCCAGTCAAACCAATCTCAACCACCGGCTGCCAGCTTTCGGTTTCTTCTGGCAGAGCGGCAGCAAACGGCTGCCCGGTAACGTGAATGATTTCGAGGGCGCGTACGGTGCGACGACCATTTTCGACAATGATGCGGCTGGCCGCAACAGGGTCGATGGCCGCTAGCCTGCGGTGCATCTCGTGAGGCCCGTGCTCGATCAGCTGCGCCTCGAGCTCGGCTCGATAGGCCTCGTCGTTGCCAGGAAACTCAAAGGTGTTGAGAACCGCCGCGATGTAAAGCATCGAACCGCCCACCAGAATCGGCGTGATGCCATCGGCCTGTAGGCTTTCGATAAGTGGTCGGGCAACAGCCTTATAGCCCGCTGCGGTTGACTCGTCGGTCACCTCAAGCCAGTCAAGAAGTTCGTGCCGCACTCCCCTGCGTTCGGCAACGCTTAGTTTCGCGGTGCCAATATTCATGCCTTTGTAAAACTGCATTGAATCGCAGTTGATGATTGCACAGGGTTGACCTAGCGATTGGAGTCGCTCGGCAATTTTCAGCCCGAGCTCTGATTTGCCCGTGCCGGTGCTGCCGACTATCGCAATAAGTTTCGTTGGGTCAAAACCCACTGGCAGCTTGGCCATGGCTGGGGCTACTTTTTGACGCTGAGGGTTAGTGAACGCTTGCCTGCTGACGAACTGCCGGTCGTGGTGCCGCCTTCGCCCGCCTCGGTTCGCGCCTGCTCACGCTCAAATGCGTCGCCACCAATGGTGCGTCGAACACTGTAGTTGCTCGAGCCGTCGGCCAAAAGGTGATACGGCGCGGCTTCGGCAATCGTCACAGTGACAATGTCGCCGGGGCGCGGAACCTCGCCACCTTCGGGCACGTCAAAGTGCACCAAACGGTTGTCTTTGGCTCGACCGGCCAAGCGGTTGGTTTGGTCACCCTTGCGACTGTGGTTTTGCACCAAGACCTCTGCGGTTGTGCCGATCAGTTTGAGGTTTTCTTTCCAGGCTAAGTCGTTTACCAGGTCTTTTAGTCGATCGTAACGTTCTTGAACTACCTCTTTTTCGAGTTGCCCTTCGAACTCTGCGGCTGGCGTGCCAGGGCGCTTTGAGTATTGAAAAGTGTAGGCAACTGCGAACTGCGCTTCGATGGCAACACGCATGGTGTCTTGAAAGTCTTCTTCAGTTTCACCCGGAAAACCAACGATGATGTCGGTTGAGATGGCGGCGTGAGGAATCTTTTCGCGCACTTTTTCTAGAATGCCCAGGTATTTCGCGCTGCGGTAGCTGCGGCGCATTTCTTTGAGAATGCGGTCGCTGCCAGACTGCAGTGGCATGTGCAGCTGTGGCATCACTGTTGGGGTTTCGGCCATGGCGTCGATGACGTCTTCGGTAAAAGCGGCCGGGTGAGGGCTAGTGAAGCGAATGCGTTCAATGCCCTTGATGGCGCCTGCAGCCCGAAGCAGTTTTGCAAAAGCACCTTTGTCACCGAACTCAACGCCATAGGTGTTTACATTCTGACCCAACAGCGTGATTTCGATTACACCTTGCGCAACTAACGCTTCGATTTCAGCAAGAATGTCCTCTGGCGCGCGGTCACGCTCTTTGCCTCGAAGTGCGGGCACGATGCAGAAAGTGCAGGTGTTGTTACAGCCGACAGAGATCGAGACCCAGGCAGAATATGCCGAGTCGCGTTTGGTTGGCAGGTTGCTAGGAAAAGTTTCCAGAGCCTCGACAATTTCGATTTGCGCCTCTTGGTTGTGACGAGCTCGCTCTAAGAGTGCGGGCAGCGAGCCAATGTTGTGAGTGCCAAAAACGACGTCAACCCAGGGCGCTTTTTCAAGAATGGTTTCACGGTCTTTTTGGGCTAAACAGCCGCCAACGGCGATTTGCAGTTTTGGGTTCTCTTGCTTCTTGGCAGCCAAAATGCCAAGGTTTCCATAGAGTTTGTTGTCAGCGTTCTCGCGAACCGCGCAGGTGTTGAACACCACGACGTCAGCTTCGCCGGCGACACCTGCGACATAGCCAGCGGCCTCGAGCAGACCGGTTAGGCGTTCAGAGTCGTGAACATTCATTTGGCAGCCGTAGGTGCGAACCTCGTAGCTGCGAGTTTGGGTGGTTGTCATTAGAGCTCAATTTTAGCCTGCGCCTCGGCGTTGCGAATAGCTCTGCCGATAACATCGCCCGAATAACCTTTTCTGGCAAGAAAACTCGAGAGACGTCGCATGCGGGTTTCTCGCTCTAAACCAGTAAGTCGCCGCATTCGCGAAATAGCCAGCTCTGAAGCGTTTTCGAATTCGGCATCGCGGTCTAGCTCTTCGAGCGCCGCGTCAGCACAAGCCGATAGGCCACGGCGATCGAGTTCTCGCCGAATGGCACGAGCAGATTCACCCTTAAGCGCAACGCGTGTGTTAACTATTGCCTTTGCTAACTTCGCGTCGTCGAGTAATTCAACATCGACAAATCTTTGAACAACTGTTGTTGCCACCTCAACCGTGGCACCCTTTTTGACCAGTGCCTGCTCTAGTTCTTGAACTGACTTTTGAGTTCTGGTCAAGATTCGCAAGCCGGCCTCACGAGCGGCGTCGATGTCTAGACTGCCTGGCTCGATTTCTTTGAATCGGCTGCCGCTTGCATAGTCTTTTCGTGGCTTTTTGCGACGCCGACCGCCCTGCGAACCTTCACCGTCGAAACGATCGTTCGCCTGGCTGTCGTCGGCGCCGTCAAAAAAGTTCACTAGCCGGCGTTAGCTGCCTTGCGAGGCGCAGCTTTTGGCTCAACGATTTCGTCTAGCGCGCCGGCTGCCTCAACTGCTTGGGCTTCTGACTCGGTCACTAGTTTTGGAACGCCAACGCCAAACTTGGCTTTGATGCGCTTTTCGATTTCGTCAGCAATCTTTGGGTTCTCGATTAGGAACACGCGCGATTTCTCTTTGCCCTGACCAAGTTGTTCACCTTCGTAGGTGTACCAGGCGCCAGACTTCTTGACGATTTCAGCGTCAACACCAAAGTCAAGCAAGCTTCCTTCGCGCGAGATGCCTACGCCATACATAATGTCAAACTCAGCCTGCTTGAAAGGCGCAGCCATTTTGTTCTTGACAACTTTCACGCGGGTGCGGTTTCCGATGGCTTCGGTGCCGTCTTTTAGGGTCTCAATGCGGCGAATGTCGAGGCGAACCGAAGCATAGAACTTGAGCGCCTTGCCGCCGGCGGTGGTTTCGGGTGAGCCGAAGAACACACCGATCTTCTCGCGAAGCTGGTTGATGAAGATTGCTGTGGTTTTGGTGTTGCTTAGACCACCGGTGAGCTTGCGAAGAGCCTGCGACATCAAACGTGCCTGAAGACCAACGTGAGTGTCACCCATTTCGCCTTCGATTTCAGCGCGCGGAACCAGTGCAGCCACCGAGTCAATCACGATGATGTCGATGCTGCCCGAGCGAATCAACATGTCGGTAATTTCAAGTGCTTGCTCACCGGTGTCTGGCTGGCTGACCAACAGTGCTTCGATGTCAACGCCAAGGGCCTTGGCATATTCTGGGTCAAGCGCGTGCTCAACGTCGATGAAGGCCGCAATGCCGCCGGCGCGCTGAGCGTTAGCGATTGCGTGAAGGGTCAATGTTGTCTTACCCGAAGACTCTGGGCCATAAACTTCGATGATGCGGCCACGAGGTAGGCCTCCGATGCCGAGAGCAACGTCTAGTGCAATCGAACCGGTAGGAATGACCTCAACCGGCGCGCGCTCGTCTGAGCCAAGGCGCATAACTGAGCCTTTGCCGAACTGGCGATCGATTTGTGCAAGTGCTGCGTCGAGAGCTTTTTCGCGTTCTGACGGTGATGGCATGGCTGCTAACTTTCTCTAGGCGATTCGTTTCGATTTCTAGGCTCAAACATAGGTGTCGCCAACGACATTGTTTCTTTGAGTTTTGAATCTCTGCAAATCTTCAAGTTTTAGTGCGTGTTAGCAGATTACCCTTTTTCGAACAAGATTTCGAATCTTTTATTCGGCGTGTTGTTTTTTAGTTGGCTTTAGCTTGCCGTGCCAGCGCGATTTTGGCACCTCGTTGGCTTTGCAGATTGCTTGCCAAACCACTCTGGGGTCTTCGCCTTGAGCCAAAGCAATGGCTGCTGTGCGATCGCCCAACTCAAGCAAAACCAAGCTGTTTTCGATGACCCCGGCGTATCCTGCGCCAAATTCGTCGTTCATCAGAACTCGAAATTCGCTTAAACGCATTTTGCCTGCCGCCAAGAATCTTGCCTAGAAGCCCAGAGGCTTTGTTTTATCGAGCTGAAAGCGATGAGCCGGTCAAGCCAGCCGAGCCAAAGCCGGCGACGCCGAAAGTTGCTCGAGGCGCATTGATCTCGCCCAAGAGCTCAACAGGCACGGTGTCTGGAATAACAACACCCTCAAGAACAGCAAGCCGGTCAGACACTTCGCGCATGATTACCGAAATCGGCACCTCAAGAGCATCGGCTACTGATGCAAGAATTTCAGAAGAGGCTTCTTTTTGGCCGCGCTCGACTTCGCTCAAATAGCCGAGAGCCACGCTGGCGCGTGCAGCAACTTGGCGCAGTGTGCGACCTTTGCGCTGACGAAAATCGCGAAGTACATCGCCGATTTCTTGTCGAACCAAAACCATTTTTGCTACCTTTCATGGC
>CAIYTL010000146.1 GCA_903929105.1 uncultured Micrococcales bacterium
AACTGTTGATGTTGCTGGTTTGTTGCCTGACACTGAGTACGAGTTCCAGGTTGCTGGTTCGAACGATCTTGGTGCTTCGGCTTTCGGTGACAGTTTCTTCTTCACTACTTCATCGATTCCAACTGACGCTGCTGACGCTGTCAAATTCGATAGCTCAGATGTGACAGACCACACTGTAACTTTGAACTGGTCAACTCCGGCTGACAACAACTCACCAATCAATGGTTACGCATTGCAGTATCTTGCACCTGGTGATGTCGACTGGACTAACGCTGATGTGGCTATCGCTGCAGATGCAACTACTGTGACATTCGACTTGCTCGATGCGCTTAGTGCTGACCCAGCTTTCGACCCGAGCTCGTTCAACATTGCTGGTTACCAGGTTCGTTTGGCTGCGCTAAATGGTGTTGCTCCGACAGCTGATCTAGCTAACTTCTCTCAGCCACTAGTGATTGATGTTGCGCCTGCAACTCCAATCGACAGTGCTGACGATGTTGTTGATGGTGACTCGACAAACGGGTTCTTCTCGACCACGACTTTGAACTGGACTGACCCAGCAAACGCATACAGCGCTCCAACTACTGGTTGGACTCTGCGTTACCGTGAAACTGGTGCTAGCACTTGGACTATCTTCCCGGGCATGATGATTGACCCAACCGTCGATGTTGAAGGTTTGTTGCCTGACACCGAGTACGAGTTCCAGATCGCCGGCATCAACGCAGCCGGTGTTGGGGAGTACGGTGACAGTTTCACATTCACCACCAGCTCGCCAACCTTGACTACTGCAAACGCACCTGCGTTTGACAGCAGCAGCGCGACCCTGAACACCATCTTGGTTTCATGGCTAGAGACTGACAACGATGGCGGCCAGGCAGTTACTGGTTACTCATTGGGTTACCGTGAGAGCGGTGCAAGCAGCTGGACATTCGTGCAGGTTGGTACCGTTCTGAACCGCCTAGTCACAGGCCTAAAGAGCGACACCGATTACGAATTCGAGATTGCTGCAATCAACGGTTCAGGCACTGGCGACTACTCAGAGGTTTCAACTGTTCGCACAGGCAAGCCGGAACGCACCACTACCACTCCACCGGTCGTGAAGAAGGTAGTGGCCGTTGCTCCCGAGGCAAATGCTGATCCTGTAGTTGCAACCGTTACTGTTCCAAGCAACTCAGGAGCGAACAACAACTCAACTGTTCAGGTTATTACCGCACCGACCAGTGTTAGCTTGGTTGACGCTGGAACGGCCTCGGCAGTTAGCCTAAGCGCCCCAGTAAATGCTGTGGTTCAGTTGACATCGAGCCTGTTCGGCAGCCAGGACGTAGTTCAGGTTTACCTTCAGACTCCTGACGGAACCTGGATCGACCTAGGACAAGGCGCAGTAAACAGCGACGGCACACTTGCGTTGCCAGCACTGAAGCTAAAGACCGCGGGTGTCTACAACATCGTTATGACACTGGCTGGTCGTGTGAGCCCTGCCGGCGTAAGCCCTCGCTATGGTTCACTGACTCAGAGCGCTGCCATCAAGGTTGGAACTCTAAAGCCAGCCGCAACCACCGTCTTGTTTGACTTGAACTCTGCTTCACTCTCGAAGAAGGTTCAGGGCGCAATCAAGGCCTGGATCAAGCGAATCGGCAAGACTCGTGTGGTTTATGTTGACGGCTATGCCAACGGCATCACCTACAAGGGAGCCAAGGCAGACAAGCTTGTCAAGAAGATCGCTGCGGCCCGCGCCAACGCGGTTGCCAAGTTCTTGAAGTCACTGGGTGTGACAGTTAAGACTGCCGCTCACGGTGCACTCAAGCCGGTTAGCAAGAAGGCTGTTGCCAAGAACCGCCGCGTTGTATTGTCGGTCAAATAACCCGGCACAACGCATTTTAGAAAGCCCCCGCCATAGCTGGCGGGGGCTTTCTAATTCCTGACGAAAACGTCACTAAAAGCTAGCGAGAGTTTAGATTCTATTAACCAAAACAACCACTCCAGTTTAAGGTTGCCCTGATTGTATGGAACTACTCGATGTGAGTTAACTAAGGAGAAAAAATGCTAAACAAGAAAGCAATCAGCATTGTTGCCGGCTTGGCAACCGCTGCTTCACTAGCGATCGCTGGCCCAGCCGCTTTCGCAAGCACCAGCCTAACCGCCGGTGGTTCATCGTTCGCTGGCGGTATGTTGACTGCTTGTGCAGCTTCATGGAGCCACTCAGGCGACAGCGTTACCTACACCGGTAACAGCTCAGGCACTGGCCGCACCAACTTCGCTGGCGGTAGCTACGACTTCGGTGCAGCAGATGCTCCATACAGCTCAGGTGCCCCTAGCGACCTAGTTTATGTTCCACTAGTAGCTGGCCCAGTTGCAGTTGGTTTTAACGTTCCTGGCGTTGCAAACCTAAACCTAACCCCAAGTGTTCTAGGTGGCATTCTTTCTGGCAGCATCACCAAGTGGAACGCAACCGCAATCAAGAACCTAAACAAGAGCGCACGCCTACCAAACGCGAGCATCGTAGTTGTTTACCGCAACACCACTTCTGGTACAACTCAGAACGTAACCAAGTACCTAAGCCAGACCACAAGCGGTCAGGGTTGGACTGAAAACTCTGCATTCGGCAGCGGTGGCGGTTTCACCGGTTCAGGTTCAGTTGGTAAGGCTGCTTCGATCGACGTTGTGAACTATGTTGATGGCAACAGCTACACCATTGGCTACGCAGACCTTAAGGACACCTTGAGTGCTCACCTTCACTTTGCTGCAATCCAGAACGGTCACGGCCAGTATGTAAAGCCAACTGTTGCTACTGCAGGTAAGTTCCTAAAGAACCAGGCTTCAAACGTTGGTTCAAACGGTTTGGTTAGCTTTGACTACACCGCAGACGTTGCAGGTGCCTACAACCTAGACCTAGTAACTTATGGTCTAGCTCACAACACCACCAGCGCTAAGGGTGCAACTGTAAAGGCATTCTTTAGCTACGTAATCAACAGCTGCTCACCTAGCAAGGCAACTGGCCTTGGCTATGTAGCTCTTCCTGGTGCAATCAAGACCAAGGCTCTAGCTTTGGTTCGCACCATCAAGTAACTCACATCAAAAATCGGGTCCAGCCGCTTGGCTGGGCCCGATTTTTTTGCCTAACCTCAAATTAACCTGACGTTTACGGCGAAACGACCCAGACGAAACCTACGGAATTTACCTTATAAACATGAGCTTGCGAGTTGCAGTAGTTTCAGAGTCCTTCTTGCCGTCGATCAACGGTGTGACGAACTCTGTGGTGCGCGTGCTTGAAACTTTGAAACAGCATGAGTTCGAAGCCATGGTTATTGCGCCAACAGCGCCAACAGAAAAACACCTCGGATTCAAGGTCGTTAAATCTGCATCGATTCCTGTGATGCAGTTTCCGGTTGCTGTTCCAGGCCCGTTCTTGCAAGCGCAGCTCGAAGACTTTGCACCAGATGTAATTCACGTTGCGTCACCATTCATGCTCGGAGGCCAGGCGATTGCAGCGGCTGAGCGCATGGGGGTTCCGGCCGTGGCCATTTATCAGACCGACATTTCGGGTTACATGCAGCGTTACAACCTAAAGTTTGCGCGCCCAATGGTCGACAAGCTTATTGCTGCGATTCACCAGCCAGCCACGCTAAACCTTGCGCCAACACCAGAGACCGCCGCCTATCTTGAGCGTCTTGGCGTTGGTGGCGTTCACGTGTGGGGTCGTGGAGTCGACTTAGACCTGTTCCACCCAAACCGTCACTCTGAGGTCGAAGCACGTTCTTTGAAAGCCAAAGTGCAGTCGCTGGCAAAGACCAAAAACGGCAACGAACCGGTCGTGATTGGCTTTGTGGGCCGCTTAGCGCCTGAGAAGCAGGTTCAGCGCTTGGCTGAGCTGTTTAAGATCGACAACACCGCGTTTTTGGTCGTTGGCGATGGCCCTGAGCGTTCGCGCCTCGAGGCAGAGTTCGCCGGCCACCCTGTGACTTTTGCGGGCCGGTTGTCTGGCCTCGAGCTGGCAAACGCTTATGCGGCAATCGACATTTTTGTTCACTTCGGCACCGAAGAAACTTTTGGCCAAACCATTCAAGAAGCTCAAGCCGCGGGCCTTTCGGTAGTTGCGCCGGCGGCAGGTGGGCCAAAGTTTTTAATCGAAGACGGTGTGAGCGGCAAACTTGCTGAACCGTTTGCAAAGCACGGATTCACGAAGATTGTGCGCGAACTCGTTGAAGACGCTGACCTTCGCGCAAAACTTGGTGAAGGCGCTCGCCGCGCAGTTATCAAAAAGTCTTGGCAGGCCAACAACGCCAAGCTTCTTGAGTTCTACAATGAAGCGATAGCTATTAATTCGGCGAAACGTGCCGGCGCTTCAAAGAGAGCTCTAAATATTGAACTGGCTTAACGCTGACACAATCATCGCAAACCTTGGCAACTTTGCCGTGTGGGGTGTTGCGATCATCATTTTCTTTGAAACAGCGACGATTCTCGGCTCTTTTTTGCCAGGAGACTCCTTGCTGTTCTTGCTTGGTCTAAGCCTTGCAACGGTTCCTAACCTCGAGAAGTTCCCTTTTGTTCTGGCGTTGCTAATCATTTTTATCGCGGCTGTGTCTGGCTCTGAAGTTGGTTTTTGGTTGGGCAAGCGACTAGGCCCTCATTTGTTCGAGCGGCGTTCCACCTGGTTTTTCAATGCCAAAACTGTCGACCGCACACAAGATTTTTTCAATCGCTATGGGGCCCGCGCAATCATTTTGGCCAGGTTTGTGCCGGTGTTGCGGGCGCTCGTTCCAATGTTTGTTGGCATCAGCCACTTTGAATGGCGCCGGTTTTTGCGTTTCAACCTTATTGGTGGCTTCGGCTGGGTGATTGGTGTGATGAACCTGGGTTTCTGGTTAGGTCAAATCACTTGGGTGCACCAGAACGTTGAAATCGTTGTGCTGGGGTTCGTTGTGCTGTCGTCGCTGCCGTTCCCGATCGAGTTGCTTCGCAACAGGTTGAAGAGCCGCAGGGCATCCGGTCAAAATTAGGCGGCTAGAACCACTTCGAAAGTTTCGAACTCTTCGTGGTTGATGCGTGTGAATGACGGATACTTTGCCTCGAAACCGTCACCCGAAGATTTGCCTGACATTTTACGTTTGAAGAACGGCAGCAGGTAGCTGCGAACCCAGCGTATGGTTTCGCGAATCGAACGGCTCAGGTCTGGTGCGGGTTCAAGCTCGGCCTCGGGCATTCGGTAATCGAGACCCATAACGGCCGCGGCCCGGTTTGCGACCATGATGTGGCCATGACCTGAAAAGTGCACCATGTCGTCGGCCCAGTAGCGCAGGTCGCGAAGTTCGTGAATGCGGTGCACGTCAATCACGTCGATGCCTAGGTCGGCCGCGCTGCGTTCAATCAAAGCTGTGATGCGTGCTGCACGCGCCGCCATCGGGCTGAAAACCCTCAGGTGAACCGGGTTCATAATGTTTGCGACGACAACTTTCGCGCCGCTCGCCTGAATTTTCATCAAGCCTTCGCGATAAATGCGCTCAAGTTCAGGCAGCTTCTTGGCTTTGGTCATAATGTCGTTGGCGCCGGCCATAACTGTGATGAAGTCGGGCTTTAACGCAAGCGCAGCATCGAGTTGGGTGGTCATGATTTTGCGAAGCTTGCTGCCACGAATTGCCAGGTTGGCATAGTGAAAAATGCT
>CAIYTL010000147.1 GCA_903929105.1 uncultured Micrococcales bacterium
CGATCAATCGCCTCAAAACCCAAGCTCTCATAAAGCCCCTGAGCCACCGGGTTATCGGCCCGCACCTCAAGAAACATTTCAGAGGCCCCCAAGCGGCGAGCCTCAGCAATCAAACGGCTCATGAGCCGACGACCAAGCCCCCGCCCGCGAAACTCGGGCTCGACCGCAATAGTTTGCACGTCAGACTGCTCACTGCCAGCAACCTTGCTCAGCCCAGCATAGGCAACCACGCGCTCTGCGCCGTCATCAACCTGAGCTGCAGCCACCCAGTAATAAGTGTGGTGGGCAACCAGCTCGAGGTGCATGTTTGCTTCGCTCCAAGCATCAGCAGCGAAACACTGGTGCTCAACGGCCATAATCGCGGCGAGGTCAGCCTCGGTTGCCGGCCTCAGGCCGATTTCGCCAACATAAACACTGTTCATTTGCCAGCCTCAGGTGCGATAACCGGCTTTGAAAACTCGGCTTTGCCATAACGAGCATGCGGTTTGGGCAACACCGCGTCAGGCGCGCGCAAATAGAGCGGGGTGGTGTCGTGCGACAAAGCATGCTCAGCCAAAAGCCCTTGAGCAACCCGACCCAAGGCAGTGCCAATCGGCACGCCAATAAAGTCGACAGCATCGCCTAACCCGTTTTCAACTGGCAGGGCGACTCGCACCACATCGACATTGCGGTCAACCAAAAGTTCTTCGAGCGCCGCAGGTTTATTCACTGCCGGCAGGTCTGAGCGCAGAGCCACGCCTTGGGCCGAAAGGCCCGTGTAAAGCGCCCAATAAACTTCGCTGCGCCGAGCATCGGCCGTAATCAACAGAGGTGTGCGAGCTGAAACTTTAGCCGCCAAATCGGGATTCTGCAGCGCCGACCAAGCCAGCGCGTCAAGGCTGACCACGCCGAAAAGTTGGGCGCCAACAGCCTGAGCAAAAACGGTGCCGGCCGCCAAACCAACTCGCAAACCTGTGAACGGCGCCGGGCCACGGCCTACAACAACCGCTTGAACAGCTTTGCCCGTGATGCCGGCGAGCGTCAGTGCTTTTGCGATTGCGGTGCCGATGCTCTCAACGTGCATCATCGAGCTAACAATGTTGACCTCAGCCAACACAGCGTCACCGCGCAAAATCGCAACCGAAGTGCCCGCCGAAGTGTCAATCGAAAGCAATGTCAAACTCAAAAGATCACACCCAGCCAACGTTCACCAACGCCAATCAAAGACACCTCACGCATGTTTTCGTTAACATTCGACGAACGAGTAATTTCAACGTCAAGATAGCTATCGGTGATGTCTTCGGTAAAACCCCTGCCCCACTCCACCAAAGTAATGCTGTTTTCAAAATCAATATCTAAATCATCAAGCTCGGCTGGGCTCTCTAGACGATAAGCGTCGACGTGCACCAGGGGCGCGCCGCCATCGCGAGTCTTATGAGTTCGGGCAATAACGAACGTCGGGCTCGAAACCGTGCCCAACACTTTTAGACCCTCGCCAATGCCGCGGCTCATAGTAGTTTTGCCAGCGCCCATTTGCCCACTCAACAAAACCAGGTCGCCTTTTCGCAGCTCTTTAGCGATCATCAAACCCAGACTGTGCATGACCTCAGGCGAATGAACTTCAAACTTGGCTAAAACAATGCCCGTCAAAACGCAACCCCAGGCCCGGGCAGCTCATGGGCCCCGCCCGGTGTTGCCGAACCGAAAAACTCGCGCACAAACCGACCACCCATGCGCGTGACAATTTCGTAGTTGATGGTGTCGGTAGCCTGAGCCAAAGCATCCACCGAAATTTGACCTTTGGATGGATCGCCAAACAGCACAACCTCGTCGCCGATCTGAACGTTTTGCTGACCAACGTCAATCACAAACTGGTCCATCGCAATGCGCGACTGAATCGTGTGCGGTTGCCCCGCCACCTGAACTTGAGCTTTGCCGCTAGCTGAACGCGGCAAACCTTCGGCATAGCCAACCGGCACCAGCGCCAAGTTAGTCGACTCGGCCGTTCGGTGCAAATAGCCATAGCTAACGCCCTCGCCGGCTTCTGCGCGCTTAACCTGCACAACAAAACTCTTAGCAGTCATCGCCGGCACCAAACCGTAGTCGCCCGAACTGTGGTCGGTGAAAGGCGAAAGACCATAGAGCGCGACACCGATTCGAACCATTTCAAAATGCGCCTGTGCATAGTTGAGCGCGCCGTCGCTTGCAACAAGATGGCGCATTTCAAAATGCAGGCCGGCAGCTTTTGCGAGTTCAACAGCACCGTTGAACCGTTGAATCTGAGCCAGGTCGTCTTCGGCTGAAGTGCTCGAAAGGTGACTAAACAGCGCCACAACTTTGATGCGACCAAGCAACGCCAACTCGTGGGCAACGGCAACCAGCTCAGGCCAATCGCGCAAGTGCGCGCCGTTACGACTCAAACCAGTGTCTACTTTTAGGTGCACTCGGGCGGTTTTGCCCAACTCGGCAGCCGCCGACGCAATCGACTCAAGCTGTTCGGTGGTTGCCACGCCCAAGTCAACATCGGCTTCAATCGCAGTTTCAAAAGTTTCACCCGGCGCATGCAACCAAGCCAAAATTGGTGTGCCAACGCCGGCGGCCCTAAGTGCTAACGCTTCGGCAATGTCGGCGACCCCCAAAAAGTCAACCGACTCAGCCTCAAGTCGGCGAGCGACCTCGATCATTCCGTGACCATAAGCGTCGGCCTTCACCACACCCATTACTTTGGCACCGCTGGTTCGGGCGCGCATGGTTGCAAGGTTTGCCGCCACGGCATCCAAATTAATTTCAAGCACGCGCATCGGTTTATTCATCGCGCGCCTCGGCCACCACAAAAGCACAAGCCATTCCGCCGTCGTGACTGATTGAAAGCTGCAGACGAACCACACCGGCTCGAGCCAAAGTCACAGCAGACTGGCCGCTGGCTAAAAACACTGGGCGTCCGTTTTGGTTTTTTGAAACCTGCAACTCGCTCCAGCGCAAACCCTGCGGGCTGCCAAGAGCTTTCACTAAAGCTTCTTTGGCGGCAAAGCGCCCTGCCAAAGTGCGAGTTGAAGCCTGAGCTTCGTTCTCGGTGAAAAGACGCTCGGCCAAACGGGGTGCACGCTGCAAGGCGCGTTCGAACCGACTGATATCAACCAGGTCAACGCCGACGCCAAGAATGCGAGTTGTCATTATTCGACCGTAACCGACTTTGCCAAGTTTCGTGGCTGGTCGACATCGAGACCCTTCGCTGTTGAAAGCTCTAGAGCAAAACGCTGCAACGGAATCACAGTTAGAAGCGGGGCAAACATTGGCTCAGCCTGCGGAACAAAAATAACGTGCTCAGCAAAATCACCAACCAGTTGATCACCGTCTTCGGCAATGGCAATCACAATGGCGCCACGGGCGCGAATCTCTTGAATATTCGAAATCACTTTAGGGTGAAGGGTTTCGCTATCGCGTGGGCTAGGCACAATCACGATCACCGGTTGACCTGTTTCGATCAACGCAATCGGGCCATGCTTCAGCTCGCCAGCAGCAAAACCCTCAGCGTGAATGTAGGCGAGCTCTTTGAGCTTGAGAGCGCCCTCCATTGCTACCGGAAACCCCACGTTGCGGCCCAAGAAAAGCACCGACTTGGCATCAGCCATGTCACGGCCAAGCGTGGCCACCGCCTCAAGGCGCTCTAGCACAGTGCTGACTTTGGCAGGCATAGTCAGCAACTCACGACCGAGCTCACCAGCCGCAGCACTCGAAAGCGTGTCGCGCTGCTGAGCCATAAACAATGCCAACAGGTAACCCGCAGTAATCTGCGCAACCAACGCCTTGGTTGAAGCTACAGCGACCTCAGGGCCGGCGTGGGTGTAAATCACGGCGTCGCTTTCGCGAGCCAAGGTTGCGCCCTGCGTGTTGCAAATCGCCAAAACTTTAGCGCCCCGCTCGGCGGCATAACGGGTAGCCATCAGGGTATCCATGGTTTCACCCGACTGGCTGATAGCTACCACCAAAGTGTTGGGCGTGATGATTGGGTCACGATATCTAAACTCGTGCGAAAGCTCAACCTGCACCGGCACTCGAGCCCATTTTTCGATCGCATACTTGGCGATGTCGCCGGCATAGCTGGCAGTGCCGCAGGCCACAATCATGATGCGGTCGAGGCTCGCAATGTCAGCTTTGCTTAGCCCATCAATTTCGGTCAGAGTGACGGTGCCCGAGCTCGAAAGTCTGCCCATCAAAGTGTCGGCAACTGCTTGTGGCTGGTCAGCGATTTCTTTAGCCATAAAACTCGACCAGCCGCCTTTGCTGGCAGCAGAGGCATCCCAGTCGACAACAAATTCTTCAGGCGTAACTTTATCGCCGGCAAAAGTGTGAATCTCGACTGAATCGCGGCGCAACGTGACGATCTGGTCTTGGCCAACGCTGATGGCGCGCTTAGTGTGCTCAACAAACGCGGCAACGTCACTGCCCAAAAAGTTTTCGCCATCGCCGAGGCCAACCACCAACGGTGCGTTGCGGCGAGCGGCGAGCACAACATCGGGGGCATCTTCGTGAATCACCAAAATGGTGAACGCGCCGTGCAAGCGATTAACCACACTGGCAAAGGCAGTGGGCAGGTCACCGGTGTTTTCAAACTCTCGGGCAATCAGGTGCGCAGCAACTTCGGTGTCGGTTTCGCTCGAAAAGCGAGTGCCCGCAGCGGTTAGCTCAGCTTTGAGTTCAGCAAAGTTTTCGATAATGCCATTGTGAATCAGCGCAAGCTTTTGGTGCGGGCCACCAAGGTGCGGGTGGGCGTTGCCATCAGTCGGCGCGCCGTGGGTTGCCCAACGGGTGTGGCCAATGCCAATGTGAGAAATTGGCAACGGATGCTCAGTAACCTCAGAAATCAGGGCATCGAGCTTGCCAGCCTTTTTGCGGGTCAAAAGCCCTTCGACCGGGTCGATAACGCTGACGCCAGCGCTGTCATAGCCGCGATATTCGAGTCGACGCAAACCGCCAAGCAACACGTCGAGAGTTGACTTTGGGCCCACATAGCCGACGATTCCGCACATAAGTAATAATTTACGGCAGAATTGGGCTTTATGAGCGCCGACCTGAGTCCCTTTGTCGAAATCAAACGTGCCGACTGGGCTGAACTTGGTCGAAGCACCGACTTGCCGTTGACTCAAAATGAGATTGACCAGATTCGAGGCTTAGGCGATCGCACCGATATTGCCGAAGTGGCCGAGGTTTATTTGCCGCTTAGTCGCCTGCTAAATCTTTATGCTGCCGAGGCTGGCTCACTGCACCGCGCGACTTCGGGCTTTCTTGGTGAACGCGCCAGCCAAACCCCGTTCATCATTGGTGTTGCCGGTTCGGTTGCTGTCGGCAAGTCGACGGTGGCACGTTTGCTGCGCGAACTGCTAACCCGCTGGCCGGGGCACCCCAAAAGTTGAGCTGATTACCACCGACGGGTTTTTGCACCCCAACGCCGAACTTGAGCGTCGCGGCTTGATGGCTCGAAAGGGGTTTCCTGAAAGCTACGACAGGTTGGCTTTGCTGAAGTTTGTGGCAGACATCAAAAGCGGCGTTGACGTGGTTTCGGCCCCGGTCTATTCACACTTGCTTTATGACATCGTGCCCGGTGCCACCGTTGAGGTTCACCGCCCCGATGTTCTGATTGTCGAGGGTTTGAACGTTTTGCAACCTGCCGGCGCCGGCCAGGCTGTGGCATTGAGCGACTATTTTGATTTCAAAATTTATGTGGATGCTGACACACCTAACATCACCGAGTGGTTTTTAAACCGTTTTTATAAATTGCGCGAATCAGCTTTCACCAACCCAGATTCTTATTTTCACCGCTATTCAGAAATGCCGGTTGAAAAGGCTTTGGAACGGGCCAGAGAGATTTGGCAAACCATTAACTTGCCCAACCTGACTGAGAACATTTTGCCAACGAGGGCTCGAGCAACTTTGGTTTTGCAAAAAGGCACGAATCACGCAGTTGAGAGCGTTTTGCTGCGCAAGGTTTAACCCTTGCTTTTTGAGACCAGTGTTTAGAGAGCTAAGCGCTTTTCGACCACTCTGGCAATGCGGTCAGCCCATGACTGCGCAGTGCCTTCGTCGGCGGCCTCAACCATAACTCGCACTAGAGGCTCGGTGCCAGACGCGCGCAGCAGCACTCGACCGGTGTCGGCAAGTTCGGCCTCGGCATAGCGCACTACCTGCTGAAGCTCTTCGTCGCTGTCGACTCGCTTGCGGTCGACGCCAGAAACGTTAACTAAAACCTGCGGGTAGACCTTCATCACCTGGGTTAGTTCGCGCAGCGTTTTGCCGGTGCGAGCCACTTCGGCAAGCAGCAGCATGCCGGTCAAAATGCCGTCGCCGGTGGTTGCGTAACGCGAGAAAATTAGGTGCCCTGACTGCTCGCCACCAAGGGTGTAGCCGCCATCACGAATGGCTTCAAGCACGTATCGGTCGCCAACTTTCGTTTCAATCATGTTGATGTCGGCGATTTTCATAGCCAGTTTCAAACCGAG
>CAIYTL010000148.1 GCA_903929105.1 uncultured Micrococcales bacterium
CCAAACGGTTCAATCAACGACATCGCTGGCCTGCGCAACGAGCGCGGCAACGTGGTTGGTTTGATGCCTCACCCAGAGCACGCCGTTGAACCTGGCTTTGGCCCAGACACCCCCGTTGCAATGCGTTCGGGCATTGACGGCCTCAAATTTTTCACCTCTGTTTTGAAAGCTGTAGTGAACGCATGAGCGACAACCTAACTAACGCCCAAGTTTCGGCAGTTGACACTACTGCTGTCGCTGCAGCAACCCCTGACAAGCAACAGCCGTGGCGCGAGCTTGGCCTCAAGAGCGACGAATACGATTCGATTCGCGAGATTTTGGGCCACCGCCCAACCAGTGCCGAACTTGCCATGTATTCGGTCATGTGGAGCGAGCACTGCTCATATAAGAGTTCAAAGATTTATTTGCGCCAGTTTGGCGAAAAGGTCACCGACGCTATGAAAACTCACCTAATGGTGGGCATGGGCGAGAACGCCGGCGTGGTTGACATTGGTGAGGGTTGGGCTGTCACTTTCAAAGTTGAGAGCCACAACCACCCGAGCTACATCGAGCCTTTTCAAGGCGCAGCTACTGGTGTTGGCGGCATTGTTCGCGACATTCTCACCATGGGTGCTCGCCCGATTGCCGTTATGGACCAGCTTCGTTTTGGCGCTGTTGAAAACCCAGACACTGCGCGCGTGGTTCACGGCGTCGTTGACGGAATCAGCTTTTATGGCAACTGCCTCGGCCTGCCAAACATCGGTGGCGAAACCGTGTTTGACAAGGTCTATCAGGGCAACCCGCTCGTCAACGCTCTAAGCGTTGGTGCTCTGCGCCACGAAGACATCAAGCTGGCCAAGGCTTCAAACCCTGGCGACCTCGTGATCTTGTTTGGTGCTCGCACTGGTGCTGATGGCATCGGTGGAGTATCCGTTTTGGCTTCTGAGACCTTCGACTCAACCGGCCCAAGCCGTCGCCCAGCCGTGCAAGTTGGCGACCCGTTTGCCGAGAAGGTTCTGATTGAGTGCTGCCTCGAACTTTATGCAGCTGACGTGGTTGCGGGCATTCAAGACCTCGGTGGAGCCGGCCTAAGCTGTGCCACCAGCGAGCTCGCCTCAAACGGCAACGCTGGCATGCGCGTGCAGCTAAAGCACGTGCTCAAGCGCGACGAAAGCCTCACCCCCGAAGAAATCTTGATGAGCGAATCTCAAGAGCGCATGATGGCGATCGTGCCAAAGAAAGACCTCAAAGCTTTCGAAGCAATCGTCAACAAGTGGGAGGTTGAATACAGCGTTCTTGGCGAAGTTATCGACGAGCCACGCCTCTATATCAACTGGGGTGACGAAGAAATCGTCAACGTGCCACCTCGCACCGTCGCACACGACGGCCCGGTTTATGAGCGCCCAGTTGAATACCCAAGCTGGATCGACGCCCTAAACGCCAACTCGGTGAACGCTGCGGGCCTCGCACGCACCTCGGTTGCGACCGACCTAGCAGCTCAAATCTTGCAGGTAGTCACCAGCCCAAACCAAGCTTCAAAATCGTGGATTACCGACCAGTATGACCGTTACGTTGGCGGCAACACCGCGCTTGCCCAGCCAGATGACTCGGGAATGGTTCGCGTTAGCGAAACCACCGGTCTTGGCGTGGCAATCGCCACCGATGCCAACGGTCGCTATGGTCAGCTCGACCCATATGCTGGCGCGCAGCTGGCATTGGCTGAGGCTTATCGCAACGTCGCAGCCTCAGGCGCTAAGCCTTTGGCAGTCACTAACTGCCTCAACTTTGGCTCACCAGAAAACCCAGAAGTCATGTGGCAGTTCAAGCAGGCCACCGCAGGTTTGGCCGACGGCTGCCTCGACCTTGCTATTCCGGTGACCGGCGGCAACGTGTCGTTCTATAACCAGACTGGCGATGTGGCGATTCATCCGACCCCCGTTGTTGGTGTTTTGGGTGTTATCGACGACGTTGCACGTCGCGTGCCTTCGGGCTGGCAAGACGCCGGCCACAACATCTATCTGCTGGGTGTAACCCGCGACGAACTCGACGGTTCGGTTTGGTCAGA
>CAIYTL010000149.1 GCA_903929105.1 uncultured Micrococcales bacterium
AGCTTTTGCTGAAATAGCCAACACAGCCATGATTTGATCGCCGTCAATTGTTGCGCCCGTGTGGTCAACTGCGAGGCATCGGTCAGCGTCGCCGTCGTGGGCAATGCCAGCGTCTGCACCATGCTGCAGCACAGCAGCCTGCAATGCACTCAGGTGAGTCGAGCCGTAGCCCTCGTTAATGTTCAGACCGTCAGGGTCGTTGCCGATGACAATGACCTTCGCGCCGGCGTCGGCGAAAGCTTCTGGTGAAACAGCCGATGCCGCACCGTGTGCGCAGTCGAGCACCACGGTTAAGCCTTCAAGTCGGTTTGGCAGTGCGCTCAACAGGTGCACAAGATATCGGTCTTCGGCATCGGCAAACCGTTGAACGTGGCCAACGCCACCGCCAAGGGGCGCAAGTTTTGCGGCAGCCATGGCTGCCTCAATGCGGTCTTCTGTGGCATCGGGCAACTTGTGGCCGCCGCGAGCAAAAAACTTGATGCCGTTGTCGGGGGCTGAGTTGTGCGATGCCGAAATCATTACACCAAAGTCGGCGTCAAGGTCGGCTGTTAGAAAAGCGGTGGCTGGGGTCGGCAGTACTCCTGCGTCAAAAACGTCTACGCCTGAGCTGGCCAAACCGGCGGCAACCACTGCTGCCAAAAACTCGCCTGAAATTCGAGGGTCGCGACCGATAACCGCTTTGGGTTTGTCACCGCGCGAACGGCTTTCTTCGCCCAAAATAATAGCGGCTGCCTGAGCCAGCGAAACCGCGGTCTCAACCGTGATATCACGATTAGCGAGTCCGCGCACTCCGTCTGTTCCAAACAGCCGCGTCATATTGAAAGCCTAAAGCTTTTTCGCAAAAAAGAGCGAAAAGATTAACGCTTCGAGAACTGTGAAGCCTTGCGAGCCTTCTTAAGACCAGCCTTCTTGCGCTCGATTACACGTGCATCGCGCTTCAAGAAGCCAGCCTTCTTTAGTGCTGGGCGGGTGTTGTAGCGGTCGATCTCGTTTAGTGCACGAGCAATGCCAAGACGCAATGCGCCAGCCTGACCAGCAACGCCACCGCCGCTGATGCGAGCGATAACGTCGTAGCTGCCCTTGAGTTCAAGAATGGTGAAAGGGTCGGTGATTAGCTGCTGGTGCAACTTGTTCGGAAAATAGTCTGCAAGTTCGCGACCGTTCACCTTGATGGTGCCGGTGCCTGGAACCAAACGCACACGAGCAATAGCTTCTTTGCGGCGACCAAGGCCTGCGCCTGGCACGGTTAGTGCTGGGCGAGCTGCCTTAGCTGCTGCAGGAGCTGCTGGGGTCTCGGTGGTGTAGCTGTCGGTTGCTACTACTTCTTCAACTGCTGCTGCAGCTTCTGTGGCTTTAGCCATGATGAGTCTCTAATCTTCTCTGTGAGCCAGTGACTACTGGGCTACCTGGTCAATGATGAACGGCTTAGGCTGCTGAGCAGCGTGTGGGTGCTCAGCACCGCGGTAAACCTTTAGCTTGGTTAGCTGGTCGGCACCGAGCTTGTTCTTTGGCAACATGCCGCGAATAGCTTTTTCGATTGCCTTCTCTGGGTTCTTTTCAAGAAGCTCTGCATAGGTGGTCGCAGTTAGGCCGCCTGGGTAACCTGAGTGACGGTAAGCCTTCTTTTGTGCCAGCTTCGCACCGGTCAACGCAACC
>CAIYTL010000150.1 GCA_903929105.1 uncultured Micrococcales bacterium
CAACCGGCGTGCCATAGGTCACAGCAAGCAAAAACACGTGTTCAAGTTTTTGCCCCAAAGAATCGGGTAAAGCTTCGAGCTCAACCCTTAGCTCGCGCCGAGCAACTGTGAGCGTGAGACCTGCGTGTAGCAGAGCCGCCATTCGGCGCAACGTTGCGCTGGGCGAGCCAACTAAAGCCAACGGGTTGCCTCTGGGTCGGGCTTGATGTTCAACCTTCCACGTCGGTCAAGATTGAGCTTGGCTATTTGTGCGACCCGCCTTGTTGACCCTCTTCGTTCGAGGTGAATAACCCACTCAATGGCCTCTGCGGCAGCGGCGGCCACAGCCCGCCCCGAAAGACCCGCTTGCAGGCCGATCGATTCAATGCGCGCAGACACAGCATGTGCATCATTGGCGTGAATAGTACCTGCCGCGCCACGGTGCCCGGTGTTCAACGCATTCAGAAAAGTGACCAGTTCAGCGCCTCGCACCTCACCCAGCAAAAGCCGATCTGGTCGCATGCGAAGTGCTTCGTGCAATAGCTTGTTGAGGTCGATTGCACCTCTGCCTTCGGTGTTTGCCTGCCTGGTTTGCAAACTTAGCGAGAGCCCTTTAGGCAAGACAATTTCAGAGACATCTTCGATTGCAATGATTCGCTCTTGCTTTGTGGTGGCAAATAGAGCACTCAGAAGACTGGTTTTGCCGGCACCAGTAGCGCCAGACACCAAAAAGTTTTCGCGTGATTCGATTAGGTTTCTGAGCCATAAATCAAGGTCAATGTTAGAACCCGTGAAGGCCCCAAGGTTAGCTGTGGCGGGGCTGTGACGTCGAACCGATAAAAGCGTATCTGCCGAGCTTGCACTGGCAAGAACAGCGTGCACTCGAAACCGGTCGGGGCCAAAACCCCCGATGCCGCTTTCGTAACCCAATTGTTGGCTGGTTATGACACAGTCGGCAAAAGGGTTTGCGAAATCTAAATGGCGGTCGGCGAGCGCAATCATCCATCGAGCGATTTCGGCGAGTTGTGCTGCATCGGGGCAGGGGTGATTTATGCGAACCAAGCCATCACCTAGATCTGCAAAACAATGATTTGCCCCATTAATGATTAGGTCAGTGAGCCCACCTTGTTTTAGCAACGAAATGAGCTGTTCAAGTTTTGGTGGCATGCCTCTAGGTTCTAGAACGAACCCACTCTTCGCAGGCAAAAATGCGAGTCGGTGCAGAATAAAAGATTTTTGCGTGAGGCGAATAAGTTCACCAGCACTGTTGACCACTTAAATAAGAGGGCCGTAGCTCTGGGGGGAGAGCTACGGCCACGCGGCAGGCAGGGGGGGGTTAGCCTGCCGCAAGTCAGCCGAAGCTGACTGAATAACTATACAACTAGCGTTATCAAAAAGTTAACTTATTGTGACAGACTAAAAAAGATTTTCAGCTGCACTAAAGAAAGACAACGAAGTCAAAATGAACAATCAAGCTGACGCTACAAACAGCCGTCGTTACCCACCCTCAGCCGAGTTTGCCTCCCAGGCCACAGGCCAAGCAACTCTTTATCAAGAAGCTAAATCTGACCGTTTAGCTTTTTGGGCAAATCAGGCAAATCAACTGCACTGGCACAAACCGTTCACAAAAACACTCGACTGGTCAAACGCTCCATTTGCTCAATGGTTTGCTGATGGCGAGCTTAATGTTGCCTACAACTGTCTAGACCGCCACGTGCTTGCCGGCAATGGTGACCGCGTCGCTCTGCTCTTCGAAGGCGAGCCTGGCGACAGCGCTAGCTACACCTACAGCGAGCTAACCGCAGCGGTGAAAAAAGCAGCAAACGTAATGACCGACCTCGGCATTGGTGCTGGTGACCGAGTAGCGATTTATTTGCCGATGATTCCTGAAGCGATCATTTCGATGTTGGCTGTGGCGCGAATTGGCGCCATCCACTCAGTTATTTTTGGCGGATTCTCAGCCGAAGCGCTTCACACGCGCATCAACGATGCCAAAGCCAGCCTGGTGATCACAGCCGACGGAGGCTATCGAAAAGGCAAAGCGAGCGCACTAAAGCCAGCCGTTGACGAAGCGCTTGCCGGTGGCCACTGCCCTAGCGTCG
>CAIYTL010000151.1 GCA_903929105.1 uncultured Micrococcales bacterium
AGGCGGTCTTTGTGGTCAAACCTGACACAACCTGAGACGTGCTGGTTACGCCGGTGAAGGTCTGAATCACTGCTCCGGCCAAATACACTCGCACGGTGTAGGTGTTAGGGCTGCTGTAGTTAGCTGCGGTAACAGCCGACCAGCTCAACGTTGCGCCGGTCGTCGTGAGGCTAGCCGAGCGCAAACCTGTTGGAGCATTCGGAATGCCGGTGCCAGTGGTTGCGGTCAAAGTGTTGCTGGCCGGGCTGGTGCCGGTTGCGTTAGTTGCGAACACTTGGAACTGGTTGCTGGTGCTGGCGCTCAAGCCGGTTGCCACATAGGTTGTGGTGGTGCCTGAAACCGTTCCGATTGTCGTCCAGGTGCCGGCGATATTGCGCTGAACAATGTAGCCGGTGAGGGTTCCGCCGCTAGTGCTTGGGGCAGTCCAACGCATCGAAATTGCGTCACCATAGGCAGTCACAGTTGAAAGCGTTCGTGGGGCTGTTGGAACGGCAGGAAGAGCCGAGGTGGTTGCGTTTAGCACAGCGGTTGGTGCTGAGGTGCCGCTGGCGTTGGTCGCAGACACCCTAAAGTTATAGGCCGAAGCTGCGGTTAGACCAGAAACGATAGTCGAAGCGCCGTTGACACTCGTGCTGGTGTAGGTGGCAACGTTTGATCGTTTATATTCGACCAAATAGCTGGTGATTGGGCTTGAGCCGACGTTTGTCGGAGCAGTCCAGCTCAAAGTTACTGAACTCGCGGTGATTGCCGAGCTGGTTAGTCGGGTTGGCGCAGCCGGTGCACTGCCCAAAGTCGATGCGCTGACGGTCGCTGTTGCAGCGCTGGTGCCGATCACGTTGCTGGCCGAGACCCTGAAGTCATAAGAGGTTAGGCCGCTTAGACCGGTCAAAGTGGTTGAGGTGCCGCCTGTGGTCAACGACGACCAGGTTGAACTTGAGGTTGGCTTGTATTCAACAAGGTAGCTCGTGGCGGGGTTGTTGTTGTTATTAGCCGGTGCAACCCAACTCAAAGCAACCGAGGTCGCAGTAACCGCACCGGTAGCCAAGCTAGTTGGAGTGTTCGGCGCCGCGGTTGCGGGGGTCGCCAAGTTGTTAATGAACGAAGTGTTCAATAGGTAGTTGCCGTTCGGGGTCAACGAGTTGCCCACAATGCCCGGCACTGCGCCACCAATAAGTGCAGAAGTAACCTGTGCGGTGGTGGCGGTTGGGAACAGTGAAAGGTACTCAGCAACTGCACCGGTCACGTGCGGGGTTGCCATCGAAGTGCCGCTCATAACCTGTGAACCACCAGCAGCGCTGTTCAAGTCTGAGGTGATGTTTACGCCAGGTGCAAAAAGGTCAACGCAGCTGCCATAATCTGAAAAGCTTGCGCGGGCGTCGTTGGTGTCTGTCGCGCCAACGGTAATAGCAGTTGGTTCGCTCGATGGTGAATAGTTGCAAGCGTTAGCGTTGCTGTTACCCGCGGCTACGACGCTGATGATGTTCTGCGAGGCCAAAGTTGCAATCGTGGCATTTAGGGTTGCGTCAACGCCGCCACCCAGACTCATGCTGACAACTGCTGGGGTTCCGGCTGGGTTGTTAGCTGCGATCCAGTTCAAACCTGCGACGATGCCGGTGTATGAACCAGAGCCTGTGCAGTCGAGAACGCGAACTGGAACGATGGTTGCAAACTTTGCAATGCCATAGACCGTGCCGGCAGCTGTGCCAGCGGTGTGGGTGCCGTGGCCGTTGCAGTCAACAGCAGGGTTGCCACCAGGGGTGACCTCGTCAATGCCCTGCGCCATGCGGCCGGCAAAGTCAGGGTTGTTACCCTGAACACCAGTGTCGACGATATAGATACGCACGCCTGCACCTGCGGTGTCTGGGTAGCTATAAGAGTTGTCTAGAGGCAAAGCAGCCTGGTCTGTGCGGTCAAGACCCCACGAAGGTGTTGGGGCCTGGGCACCCTGAATGTGGGCTACGCCATCTAGCGTCACTGCTGTAACACCAGCGGTTGTCGATAGCGAGGCAGCTTCGGTTGCGGTCAGCTTGGCGCTGAAGCCGTGAATCGCGCCCCAACGCTGGGAGGTTGTGCCGCCTAGCGCAGCAATTTTGCTGTCAACCGAGGCATAAGCTGAGCCTGAAGTTGTGATGATGTAGGTCTGGCGTGGCTCTGAAGCAAAAGCTCCTGAGGTTGCCGAAAGCAGTGCGCCAATGGCAACTAAACCGGTCAAAATTCTCTTGCGCATTTTCATCCTTGAATTCGTTTCGAAAGTGCCTTGCCACAAGTTTAACTTCTTGTATCGCGTTGTGCTATTCCAAGAGAACAACCTTGAGCAAACTCTCAGACAATGCACTAGCAAAAAGTCTTTATTAGCGCATAAACAAAGCGGTGAGCCGCCTCGTGGTGAACACCAAACCGACCACAATCATCACCACAAAATAGGCAACTTCGCCCAGCATGTGCCAGTTGAAAGTGCCAAAGTTTAGGTTTCGCATGAGGTCAACGCCCTGCCAAAGTGGCATGGCCTGAACAATCACTTGAAGCCAGTGGGGGTAAACCGAAAGCGGGTAGAACGTGCCGCTGAACAGGAACATTGGCAACAACACAAAGTTGATCCAGTTCATGCCGTGGAACGACTTGATAAAACTTGTGACGGCCATTCCGAAAGACGCGAAACCAAAGGCGACAAGCACCGCTGCTAAAACTGAAAGCAGACCCCAAGCCGATGGCACCAGCCCGAGCGGAATCATTACCGCCATGAACCCGATGGCATAAGCTAAGCCCCGCAATAGTGCCCAACCGATTTCACCTAGAGCAACATCTAGCGCGCCAAGTGAGGTTGACATCATGCCCTCATAAAGCTTGGCAAAGTGCATTTTGAAAAACACGTTCCAGGTGCTGTCATAAATAGCACCGTTCATGGCGCTGCTGGCAAGCAGTGCCGGTGCAATGTATGCCCCATAGCTAACCGGATGGCCGTTGCCATCGGTCATGCCGGTGATTAACTGACCTACACCGAAACCAAACGCTGCAAGATAAAAAACAGGCTCCACAAAACCCGAGAGCACGACCAACCACGAAGAAGACCGCAGCGCCATATAAGAACGCTCGATAATCATTGACTGACGGCCCGAATAGAACCCTGCGCCTAACCGCTTTGCCCGGCGTTCAGCGATAGTCACTGCGGTTTCTGCAACCAAGCTTTGCAAACTCATTCGGCCAACCTCTTCTTAAACTGGCGGGCGGCAATGCTAAAGCCGATGTAATACAGCGCGGCCAAATAGGCAAAATGAACAAACATTAGCCACGGCGCAACTTCGTGGCCATAGCTCAAGTTTCGGCCCATGTTTGTCGAGTGCCACAGCGGCGAAATCCATCCGATCCACTGCAAATAAATCGGGGTGTTTTCAATCGGATAAAACGTTCCGCTGAACATGAACATCGGCGCAATGATGAAACGGCCCACGATGGCAAAGAACCCGTCATCGTCACGCACAAAAGACGAGGCGGCCATCATTACAGCTGCAAAACCCATGCCGGCAAAAATCGACGCCAACATTAGCGCCGGCAGGTGAGCAGCGTTGATTGCTCCGAAAGCCACCAGAATTCCGCCATACATAAACGCGGTGGCAACGCATCTGATGAACGAGGCAATCATGATGCCACCGGTAATCTGGCTGCCGCTGAGTGAAGTGGCATTCATTGCATACAAGAAGCGAGTCCAGGTGAAACCCTCAAGCACCGGAAAACTGGTTTCATCAATCGCGGCTTGAATGCAAGCTGTAGCCAAAAGTGCCGGAGCTAAAAACTCAAGATAGCTAACGCCGTCGATGCCGTGACTGCCCGTGCTCTTAGTGACCAGCGAGCCGATTCCAAGGCCAATCGAAACTAGGTACAAAACAGGGTTGCCAATGCCGAAAGCAATGATGGCCGTCCACCACTTGCTCATGTTGCGCAGGCGATACTCAGCTACATACCAAGCGCCCCAACGCTTCGCTTTGCCAATGTCAACCAGCTTGGCTGCGCCGATCCAAGTCGACATTAGTCAACCAAAGTTCTGCCAGTTAGGCGCAAAAAGACGTCTTCGAGCGAGCTGCGACGCACCAGTGAGGTTAGCGGTTCAAAACCTTTTGTGGTGATCTGGTGCAAAACCTGCTCGCCGTTCTCGGCATAAATCAGAATGCGGTCAGGCAAAACTTCAATGCGCTCACCGAGCCCTTCAAGGTGAGGCGCAACTTCGGCATTCTTTGCCGAACCAAAACGCACTTCGACTACCTCGCGGCTCGAATAGTCGCGAATCAGTTCAGCCGGGCTGCCCTCAGCCATGATTTTGCCTTTGTCCATCACGATAAGTCGATCGCAAAGCTGTTCGGCTTCATCCATGTAGTGAGTTGTGATTACCAGGGTCACGCCCTGCTCTTTTAGGCGAAACAGGCGGTCCCAAAGCACGTGACGGGCCTGCGGGTCAAGACCC
>CAIYTL010000152.1 GCA_903929105.1 uncultured Micrococcales bacterium
GTCATTGCGAGCAAGGTCGACCAACATCAGGTGCTCTGACTTCTCTTTAGCATCGGCAAGCAGCGACTCGGCGTGAGCGTTGTCGGCATCGACATCGGCACCTCTAGGGCGCGAGCCAGCAATCGGGTGCGTAATGGCGCGTCTTCCTTGCACTTTTACCAGCGCCTCTGGCGATGAACCAACCACCGCATAAGGGCCAGATTCATCATCGAAGTTCAAGAGATACATATATGGGCTCGGGTTTAACGCCCTTAGAACCCGATAAACCTCAAGCGGAGTAGCCAAACATTCGGCGTCGAAACGTTGCGAAATAACCACCTGAAACACGTCGCCAATGCGAACGTAGTGCTTTGATTTTTCAACCCAATCGAGAAATTCCGCTTTGCTTACTCGGTGTTTAGGCGCCAAATCGGTGTTTAAGTTCAGATCGGCTAGGTGCACGGGCGTGGGCTCAGCGATGCCCTCGCGCAGCGAAGTTATTCGCGAAATAGCCTCGGCATAAGCAGTGTCGAAATCGGTGCTGTCGGTAACAAAAATGTTCGCCACCAAAAGCAAACTGCTGGTTAGGTGATCAACAATCACCAAGTCTTCAAACATCGCAAGCGCCAAAATGGGGCTATCGAAGTCGGTTTTTGGCCGGTTAGGAAGGTTCTCAATTTCGCGAATCAAGTTCCAGCCCATTACGCCAACGAGACCTGACGTGAGAGGAGGCACACCTTCGATGGGTGCTGTATTCCAAGCTTTTTGAATCTGGTCAACCGCCGCGATTGCACTGGTTGCAAGAATGCCACTTTGCTCTGGCAATGGGCTGGCGCCCGATTTAGAAACCCAACGCACTTCACCTGCACCGTTTGCCGTGCTCGACTGCATTAGCATGCCACGATTCTTGACGCCAATGAAGCTATATCGAGCCCAAACCCCCTGCTCGGCTGACTCTAAAAGAAAGCTGCCCGGCACGTCGCTGGCAAGTTTTTCGAAAATCGAAAGCGGTGTCTCGGTGCCCGAAAACAGAGTTTCTATGATCGGAACCACGCGGTGATTTTTGGCAAGTGTTTGGGCCTGCTCGAGAGTTAAATTCACGCTCATTTTTTTGCCTCTGAATCAAGGTTCGAATAAATAGTTTGAGTGTCAAAGCAAGATTCGGTGCCGTTGTGACAGGCCGGGCCAGCCTCTGAAACCAAAATCAATAAGGTGTCTGAATCGCAGTCGACCTCGATGCTGTGCACCAGTTGTGTGTTACCCGAAGTCGCGCCTTTGTGCCAAAGCTCTTGGCGTGTGCGCGACCAGAAAACCGTCTCGCCACGGTCAAGGGTGAGGGCCAAAGACTCTGCGTTCATCCATGCCATCATCAGCACGCGCTTAGATTCGCGGCTTTGAACGATTGCCGGAATCAAACCGGCGCTATCGAATTTGAGGGCGGCGATGTTCTCTTTTGAAAATTTCGGCAATTGGTTCATCGAACTAGGTACCCTTCAGCCTTGAGGGCGGCCTTCGCTTGGGCGATGCTGACCGAACCTTCGTGAAAAATTGAAGCGGCAAGAATCGCGTCAGCCCCAGCTGCTGCTGCCTGGGCAAAGTCACTCGCCTTGCCGGCGCCACCCGAAGCGATTACCGGCACCGTGCTGATTTTGCGAATAGCTTCAAGCATTTCGCCATCGAAACCAGCTCGGGTGCCATCGGCATCAATAGAGTTCACCAAAAGCTCACCTGCGCCTAACTCAAGGGTTTGAGCCACCCAATCTAAGGCATCTAGTTCAGTCTCGTTACGGCCGCCGTGCGTCGTGACAACAAAGCCAGACCTAGTTTTATCAGACCTTTTGAGGTCTAGCGAAATCACCAAAACCTGGTTTCCGAAACGCTCAGCAATAGCGCTTAGAAGTGCCGGGTTGGTTATGCCGGCGCTGCCCACCGAAACTTTATCGGCGCCTGCGCCGAGCAAGCGTGCGACATCGTCGACCTCACGAATGCCCCCGCCCACAGTCAGCGGAATGAAAACCTGCTCGGCACATTTTGTAACCAGGTCATACATTGTCGAGCGATTGTCGACAGTTGCGTGCACGTCAAGAAAAGTCAGTTCGTCAGCGCCATCTTCATAATATTTAGCGGCCAGCTCGATTGGGTCACCAGCGTCGCGAAGGTTTAAAAAGTTCACACCCTTCACAACGCGCGCATCAGCTACGTCGAGACAAGGAATTACGCGAACCGAAAGTGACATTGCTGCTAGATTCTCGCGGCGTGAATAGCGCTCACCAAAATGGCGCGAGCACCAAGCTCATAGAGAGCGTCCATCTTTGCATTTGTCTCGCCAGACTTAACCAGCGCACGCACCGCTACCCATTCAGGGTCGCGAAGCGGGCTAACGGTTGGCGACTCAATGCCAGGAGTGATGGCAGATGCTTTTTCAACCAGTGCAGCTGGGCAGTCGTAGTCAAAAATTACGTATTCACGTGCCACTAAGACACCGTTCAAGCGTCGCAGCAGTTGCGTTGTGAGTTCGGTTTTGCCGGGTGCAGCGATCAGGTGCGCCGAACTCTCGAGCATAACTTCGCCGAAAATCTCGAGGCCGGCCTGGCGCAGCGTTGTGCCGGTCGAAACCACATCGGCAACCGCATCGGCAACGCCCAGCCGAACTGCCACCTCAACGGCACCATCAAGCGGAACCAATGTTACGTTCACGCCAGCCTTAGCAAGATAATCTTCGACAAGGTCTGGGTAGGCGGTGGCAACGCGCTTGCCCGCTAAGTCGCTGATGTTTTTAAACTTGCCGGTGGGGCCAGAGAAACGAAAAGTTGATGCACCGAATTTAAGGTCTGCAACCGAAAGCGCCTGTGAACGGCTGTCGAGCAAAAGATCTAGACCAGTGAAACCAGCGTCGAGACTGCCCGAGCCCACATATGTCGCAATGTCACGCGGGCGAAGATAGAAAAATTCGATGTTGTTCTCGGCATCAACCACGTGAAGATCTTTTGGATCGCGTCGGGTGACATAACCCGCATCTTTGAGCATGGCGATAGCTGCCTCAGACAAAATGCCCTTGTTTGGCACAGCGATTTTCAACACGATTTGAATCTTTCTAGTTAGCAAAAAATTTGAAATTTTTGGGTGGCCTCGGTCGCAGCAGCTGCATCCGAAGAGCTTTAGAGGTTGTTCTCGACCTCTGCCAGGCTGATTCCCTTAGCCTTCATCAGCACTTGAAGCCAATAGATCAGCTGGGCAATCTCTTCAGCTGTGCGGTCATTGCCTTCATATTCAGCGGCCATCCAAACTTCGGCAGCTTCTTCGACAATCTTTTTTCCGATGGCATGCACACCAGCATCAAGTGCTCTAACAGTGCCAGAGCCCTCAGGGCGAGCAGCAGCTTTTTCGCCAATTTCAGCAAATAACTGTTCAAAAGATTTCATGGTTATAGGTTACCCGAGGGGCGCGCAGGTTTGGGCGAGAATGCGCCAGCATTGTGGCGTTGGTGGTGTATTTACTCAACCCAAACAGGTTTAGTGACGGTGTGAAATGCCGGCGTTTGCAAGGTCTCGCAAATGCTTGATCTGAGCGTCACGGTCATTGGCTTTAAACACCGCACTGCCGGCTACGAAAGTGTCAGCGCCAAGGCTTGCAACGCGTTCGATGTTGTTTTCGTCAATGCCGCCGTCAACCTGAAGCCAAACGTCAATGGCCTCTTGGTCAATTTTGCGTCGAGCTTTTGAAACTTTCGCAAGGGTGGCCTCGATCAGAGCCTGACCGCCAAAACCTGGCTCTACGGTCATGATGAGCAACTGGTCGAACTCGGCGAGAAGGTCTAGATAAGGTTCGACATCGGTGCCGGGTTTCAAAGCGATGCCAGCCCTGGCGCCGGCTGAGCGAAGGCTTCGGGCAACCGAAATCGGGTCTTCGGTCGCCTCAGCGTGAAAAGTAACCGAAAAGGCGCCCGCTTCGGCATAGCCGATAGCCCAGCGCTGCGGATTCTCGATCATCAAATGAACGTCGAGTGGCAACGGGGTTACTTGCTGCATGCGAGCCACCATAGGTTGGCCAAATGTGAGGTTTGGAACGAAGTGGTTGTCCATCACATCAACGTGAATCAGATCAGCACCCGCAATAGTGCCAAAGTCGCGCTCAAAGTTGACGAAGTCAGCTGAGAGAATGCTCGGGTTGATGCGTGCAGACATGGTTAAACCTTAGGTTGAATTTTCTTTGTTCGAGGCTTTACACGCTTTGGCTTTGCGTCATCTGTTGAATCTAGAATTTCACTAGCAACGGCAATAGTGGCCTTTGCCTCAGGCTCGATCGGCCTTTCAGTTTTTTGCAGAAGAGCTATAAACATGGCATCTGTACCGTGAATCTGGGGCCAGAGTTGAACGGTTTTGCGTTGCTTGTTTAGTTTTAGAGCTGGGTTCAATTGATGCAGAACTGGCACTGCGTCTAGAACAGTTAGTTCGGCGCCCAG
Organism: uncultured Micrococcales bacterium; assembly: GCA_903929105.1. Lineage (GTDB taxonomy): Bacteria > Actinomycetota > Actinomycetes > Actinomycetales > Microbacteriaceae > Rhodoluna. Next base: position 4,442 of record CAIYTL010000152.1, read on the forward strand.
CTTGTGCTGAGCGCGCTCAACGATCGCGGTTGTCTCGGCAAGATGCGGTGAACAGGTGACATAGGCCAATACTCCCCCAGGCTTGAGGCCGGCCCAAGCGCTGTCGAAAAGCTGCTCTTGAAGTTTGGTCAGATCAGCGACATCTTTTGCAGTTTTGCGCCAACGTGACTCAGGGCGCCGACGAAGTGCTCCCAGCCCGCTGCAGGGAGCGTCAAGCAAAATTCGATCGAAGCCTTCAGGTGCTTCGGCCCCAAGGTCTCGCCCATCACCGACGCGAACATAAACTTTAGGGTTGACCCGCTCTAGAGCTTTTTCGACTAGAACCGCTCGGTGATCAGAGATCTCGTTGCAAACTAGGTCAGCGCCCACCTCGAGCGCCGCAGCCGCAAGCAGGGCAGCTTTGCCACCGGGGCCTGCGCATAGGTCGAGCCATTCTTCGTTAGGAGTCACCTCGCGTGCCGCAATTAGCGCAAGTGCTGCTAGTTGAGAACCTTGGTCTTGAACGCGAGCCTGCCCAGAACGAATCAGATAGAGATCACTTGGTTCGCCACCAGGCAACTCGACTCCGATTGGGCTAGCGATGCCCATGACGCAACCATCGTCTAGAAGATCGTCTACGGTAGCCAAACCCGGCAGTGCAACCAGACTCACCAAGGGTGCTACATTGTCGGCTTCGAGCAAAGCTTCGAGCTCTTCGCCGCAACCGTCGCTTTCTAGGGCTTTGCCAAGTGCGCGAATAATCCATGACGGATGCGAGTATTCACGAGCCAACGCCTCAGCTTTGTCGCTCTGGTTTGCCGTGGTGATTTCGAGCCATTCTTCGCGAGACTTTTCGCTTACGCGGCGCAGAACACCGTTGACAAAACCTACAGAGCCTAGGCTGAGCTCGGCACGAGCTTGGTTGACAGTTTCGCTTAGTGCTGCGTGCGCGGGAACACGCATTCCTAAGAGTTGGTGGGCGCCCAAGCGCAATAGGTTTAGCGCTCCGAAGTCGATTTCGCCCACGCTGCGGTTAGCGCATTTCTCGATAATGGCGTCATAAAAGCCGCGCATGCGCAGCGTTCCGAAAGCAAGTTCTTGGGCAAAGGCGCTGTCGCGACTCGAAAGATTGCTTTGGTCTAGGAGTTTTGGCAAAAGCAGGTTGGCATATGCGTCATCGCGATCGACTCCGTTTAGCAGTTCATAAGCAATGCTTCTAGAACTGATTTCGCGGTGCCTAATGCGCCTCGCAGAATTATTAGTCGGTTGGTCGTCTCGTCGCTGGTTGCCACGGTTAGGTGTGCGACGCTCATAGTTGTTCATTAGTTGAAAATCACTTCGTTCTGCAGGCCACGAGCCCAGTCTGAGGCGGCCATTGGCTTTTTGCCAGCGGGTTGAACTTCTTTGAGCTCAAGCAGGGTTCCTTGCCCGCAGTGAACTAAGACACGGTTTTTTTGTATCGAAACTAGGCCGAGAGTATGTTCGACGGTTTCGCCAAGCGAAGCCCAGTCGGTTGCGCCAAGCGCTCGCGCGGCGAGTATTCGAAAAGGTTCACCGCTATCGATTGATTGCTCCGTTGTTTTCGCAAATGCGAAAGCCACGGGTTCAGGGTTAAATGCTCGAACTTGGTTTTCAATTTGAACTGCGGTTTGGGCAAAGTTGATTTTAGCGGCCTCGCGAGTGGGTTTGGCTGCAAGTGCTTGTGAGCCAATCACCTGCGGGGTTGGCGACCTTAAACCAGAAGCGATTTCAGGCAAAACCTGCCAAAGTGCGCTGATTCCTAGAGCCGTGAGTCGGCGAAGCAGATCACCGGCATTCTCATCGGGCTGCACTTCTGCGGGAACCTTTAGCCAAACGGGCCCGGTATCCATGCCTTCATCTAGTTGAAAAACGGTCACGCCGGTAGTTTTGTCGCCGTTGAGCAAGGCATTTTGCACCGGAGCAGCGCCACGCCAGAGCGGTAGCAGGCTGTAGTGAATGTTGATCCAGCCCTTGGCGGTGCTCGCTAAGGCCTCGCGGCGAAGCAGCGCGCCATAAGCAACGATTACACCTAAATCTGCGCCAAAGTCGCTCAGAGCCTCAACTGCTGGTTCATCAACTCTTTTGGTTTTTATAACTGGAATTCCCGCGGCCTCAGCGACTTGAGCCACCGGCGACGGCGTCATGACGCGCTTGCGGCCTAACGGAGCGTCTGGCCTGGTGAGCACGGCAACCACTTCGACAAAACCTGATTCGCCCTGCAGTAGTGCCTGCAGTGTTGCTGCCGCGTTGGCAGGTGTGCCAGCGAAGATTATTTTCAATGAAGTCCTTTAGGTCTAGCCTCTAGATTACTTCGGGTTCGTCCATCTTGATTCGAATTGGCCTGGCGGCACGACCGTTTTTGGGGTTTACTCTCAACCCTGAAGAGCCGTGAAGCAGAACCTGAGCTCGCAAAACGGCAGCGAGTTCGGCCCCAGCTGCGTATTCGTATCGAATCAGAAGGCGCAACAGGTCTGGTTCTTTGCCTGGCAGCGGGCCTAGAACTCTCACTGACCTGATGTCGGCAACCGCGGCGCTGATGGCATCTAGCGTTTCGCGAATCGCGGTGACTGATGCCAAGCGAACTGCTGGAGCAAATGCCAGCTCACGTCTGGTCTCAAGCTCTTCAGCAGCAAGTTGCCCCTGTTGCCAAAATGCAAGTTTTTGACCGAATTCACCGGCCAAACCAATGGCGGCTCCCCTGCCCGAATCTGAAAGCAGGGCGAATGCGTTGCTCCAAAGCCGCACGGCATCTTCGGTTGCTCGCAGAGTGTCGCGGGCGAGCAAGTTTTGGCAGTCAAGCAGCACAACGGCCGCATAGCCCTGCTCGGCTAGTGGCTCTGCCCCAGCAGTAGCAATCACTAGTGCTGGCTTAGAGGCGACTTTTTCGATGCGCACGTCACCAGTGCTCTCGATAACACGCACGCCAGCGAAAGTCTTAGCTAACTCGGTTGCCGTTCGGGTTGCTCCGGCCTGCCCAAGTCGAAGTTCTTGTGCGCCACATTCTCGGCACTTATGGCCAAGATTGAACGCATTGCACCAGCGACATTTTGGTTGGTTTTTAGAATCTAGCCATAATGGGCCGTTGCACTCTTTGCACAGAGCTCGGCTCGAACAGGCTTTGCAATAGGCAGAAACCGAGTTTCCTTTAGCCCCAACTTGAACCAGCACGGGCCCGCGAGTGAGCCCCTCACGAATGGTTTTGTAGGCTAGCCCATCGATTCGATAACCTTCATCGCTCACGGCGATGTTGGGCCGA
>CAIYTL010000153.1 GCA_903929105.1 uncultured Micrococcales bacterium
GCCGACGCCACCCTGCCGCGTGGGTTCAAGCGCATTGGTGAGGTCATTGACGTCGCGGCCGAGGCTGGCTCTGTCGTGTTGTTCGATGGTCAACCTATAGCCGAACTTGGCTGGGATTCAATCTCGGGTTAAGAGCTAGAGGTTTTGCAGCGCAGAGTTGAGAGTTACGCCAACCCCGCTGCGAGGCAAGACTTCGACGCGGCCAGTTGTTGAGTTGCGTCTAAACAGGAGGTTTGGCAAACCGCTGAGTTCGATTGCCTTAACTGAGCGTGGTTCGCCCTCATCGACGATGGCAACCTTAGTGCCGGCGGTAATGTAAAGCCCGGCCTCAACCACGCTGTCGTCACCAATCGAGATGCCTACGCCGGCGTTGGCGCCGAGGAGCGCGCGAGCACCGATGGATACACGTTGACGACCGCCGCCAGAAAGCGTGCCCATGATTGACGCGCCACCGCCGATGTCGCTGCCATCGCCAACCACAACCCCTTGCGAGATTCGACCTTCGACCATGGCTGTGCCAAGGGTGCCGGCGTTGAAGTTTACGAAGCCTTCGTGCATCACTGTTGTGCCTGGGGCGAGGTGAGCGCCGAGGCGAACGCGTGATGCATCAGCGATGCGCACCTTTTGTGGCGTGACGTAGTCAACCAGGCGAGGAAACTTATCGATTGCATGCACGGTCACACCGGCGCGCTGCAGCGCTGGCCGCAAACGGTCGAGGTCGGTGAGTGCAATCGGGCCGATGTTTGTGAAAGCAACGATAGGAAGGTTGGGCAGAAGGCCATCTAAATTAATCGAATTTGGTTTGACCAGCAGGTGTGAAAGCAGGTGCAGCCGCAAATATGCGTCGGCCGTCGATGCAACGGGCAAAGTCAGGTCGATCTCGGTGCGAACCACTCCGGTGGTTACATTGCGCCGAGCGTCGGGCCCAACCAGTGCGTCAAGTTCACGAGGCACCAACCAAAGCTCATCAGTTTGAGGCGCTGAACCCAGCTTTGGGTTGGCATACCAAACGTCAAGAATGGTGCCGTCGGCAGCGATGGTAGCAAGGCCGTGGCCCCAAGCTTTGGTTTCGGTCAGAGTTGCGTTATTCATCGTTTATAGGTTACAAGCTACGCTGGTCTTATGCCCGTTTTAAACCTGCATTTGAGCGCCGTCGACCTAACCGAGGCGCTTTGCAATATTGAGTCAGTTTCGGGCAACGAAGTTTCGATCGCCGACGCCATTGAAACTCAACTGCAAGATTTGAAACACCTAGAAGTTATGCGCGACGGCAACGCTATTGTTGCGCGCACAAACTTGGGCCGCGCTCGCCGGGTAGTTATTGCCGGGCACATCGACACCGTGCCGGTTGCGGGCAATCTGCCTATCGAGCGACGCAACGACTCGTCGACGGGGCAACCGATGCTTTGGGGTCGTGGCACCGTAGACATGAAGGCCGGTGTAGCTGTTCAGTTGCGCTTGGCAGTCGAAATCACTGAACCAAACGTTGACGTTACCTACATTTTTTATGACAACGAAGAAGTCGATGCGTCGCTGAACGGCCTAGGTCGAATTTCACGCAACCACCCGCAGTGGCTGGCAGCCGATTTTGCTATTTTGTGCGAGCCAACATCGGCTCAAATCGAAGGTGGTTGCAACGGCACCATGCGCGTTGAAATTATCACCCGCGGCGTCAAAGCGCACTCGGCAAGACCGTGGATGGGGTCAAACGCCATACACAGCGCTGCACCAGCTCTTGCAACTTTGGCTGCTCACCAACCGGTTGAGCTCGAGGTTGACGGCCTGGTTTATCGCGAGAGCCTAAACGCCGTGCTTATCGCTGGTGGCATCGCAACCAACGTAATTGCCGACGAATGCGTTATTACTGTGAACTATCGTTTTGCGCCAAGCCGCGATGCCGCCGCAGCCGAAAGCTATGTGCGTGAGGTTTTTGCTGGCACGCCGGGCATCGCTGAGATTCGCGTGGTTGACCTAGCCGAGGGTGCCCGCCCAGGTCTTGACCTGCCAGAGGCCGCAAGTTTTGTGGCGGCCACCGGTCTGACAGCTCGGCCGAAATATGGGTGGACAGACGTTGCGCGTTTTAGTTCACTAGGAGTGCCCGCCGTGAACTTTGGCCCCGGCGACCCGAGCCTGGCCCACGCCGACAACGAAGCGGTTTTGATCTCTGAGATCTATGCGTGCGAGGAGGCTCTGACCAAATGGCTGACAGCCTAACTTTGGCGCCGAACCTGCGCACCCGCACCGCAAACTTTGTTGCCAAGCTTTGGAGCAACTGGCTTTGGCGCGTAACTTTGGTTTATTTGGCAACCCGCCTGCTTTCGGGTTTGATTTTTGCAGCTGCGTTGCTGATTCAGCCTTCGGTGGCTGGTTACTGGCCGCAGTCGGGCGACAACTTGAACTTTATGGAGTTCATGAATATTTGGGACGCCGACTGGTATCGCAAAATTTATGAGTTCGGGTTTGGGCCAGCGCAGGGTTACCCTAAAGTTTTGCCACTGACCCCAGACGGTTTGATTAGCGAAAATGCTTGGGCGTTCTTGCCAGCGTATCCGTTCTTAATTCGAATTCTCAGTGCCATTACCACGTTGCCTTGGGTGATTTTGGCCCCTGTGGTTTCGACCATTTTCGGTTGGGTTTTCTCGGTTTATGCCTACAAACTGTTTGTTCGCCGTTTCAACGCCAAAGTTTCGCTCTGGTCATTGATGTTGTTGCTGATTTCGGCAGCTTCGCCGATTTTGCAAACGGGATACTCTGAGGCAATGGGGCTAGCTCTGCTGGCTTATTCGCTTTGGCTAATCACAGAGCGCAAGTATCTGATTGCGATCGCACCGCTTGCCGTGATGGCATTCACCCGACCTGGAGTTTTGGCGATTGCTGCCGCTTTGGCAGGTATTTTTATTGTGCGCTGGTGGCAACACCGCCACAAGTTGGTCGAGTTCGAAATCGAAGAGCGCATTCGCATGTCGGTTTTGGGTGTTGCGACTTTTGGCCTCGGTTTGGTTTGGGGTGAAATCGCCACTTGGTTCACGGGCGTGCCCGAGGCCTACATGAAGACCGAGCTTTATTGGCGCTTGTGGATCAGCCCAGGTGAAAAGTTTGTGCCTTTTGACGGATGGCTCAAGGCCGGCGGCTTCTATTTTGGCGCATTCCTCGGGCCGACCGTGGTGCTTTGCCTGCTTGGCTTCGTGGCGATGCTCATGTTTACCCGCTCGGTGCGTGACCTCGGCCTTGAGATGCGCATGTGGGCCATTGGCTACATCTTGTATCTAGTTGCGGTGTTTTACCCGCAGTCGAGCACTTTTAGACTTCTGCTGCCAGCCTTCGTTTTGTTTGGTGCTTTTGGCCGTTCAACTTATTACGACAAAAAGTGGATCAAATGGGGAATCGTCATTTTGTCGATCGCAACCCAAATCATGTGGATTTTTGTTGCTTGGCATTTTGAGCACCCAGACTTCACCCCTCCGTAAACCGCCCGCTCTGCCGTTAATTAACTATTAGTAAACTTTTCGGTTTGTGCCATTTTGGCGTGAGATAATAGAAGTTCGGCAGTTTTGCCGGTTATACGAGGAGTTTTATCATGGCAGCAATGAAGCCACGCACTGGCGACGGACCAATGGAAGCAGAACGCGAACCTCGCGGTTTGATCGTGCTTCGGGTTCCTCTAGAAGGCGGCGGTCGTTTGGTTGTTTCAGTGAACGA
>CAIYTL010000154.1 GCA_903929105.1 uncultured Micrococcales bacterium
ATCAAAAAGCGCACGCTTTTGGCGTAGATTCGCCACAGTGGTTGATTGCACTTGAAGAACTCGAAAGTTCAGTGGCAAAACTTGCAAGCTCGCTAGATGACAAGCGCTTTGCTAATGCTGGTGCTCTGCTGACTGCTGACCACGGCGTGATTGATGTGCCTCACAGTAACCAGATCTTTCTCGACGAGTTTGAGCTGCCTCAACTCAAACTCGTGGCAGGAGACCCCAGAGCAAACTATCTTTACTTGGCTGATTCGCTCGATGACGACGCACTCACTGAGACAGCTGATGCACTGCAGGCCCAACTAGATGCGACTAAACGGGGGAGCGCCGTTCGAGTGCTAACAAAAAACCAGCTGATTCAAGCCAGGTGGTTCGGAGCTGAAGTCTCAACAGAGGCGAATAAACGCATGCCAGAACTTTTTGCTATTGCTATTGGTCGCACAGCTTTGTATCACCGAGATTTTGTACCGGCAAAAAGCCTAAACATGATCGGTCAACATGGCTCGATCTCGGCAGAGGAGCTGACGATTCCCCTGCTTAGGTTCGGGGCTCTAGCTCGCTAGTCGTCTTTGCTTTCATGACGGGTGCCAAAGACGATTTCGTCCCAGCTTGGCATAGCTGCTCGACCGCGTTTTGCGGTAGTGCTTGGCTCAGAGTCGCCAGGTGTTTGAACTTCGACTTCTTCAACTTCAAGATCCGAAGCTGACAAATCTTCATCTGAAGGTTCTGACAGTTCATCTTGGTCTGACAATAGCTCGGCAGGTGATTCGTCGTCGACAAACACTTCATCGCTTGATTCGATCCATACCGTTGTCTCATCGAAATCTGATTCGCTCGGAACTGCATCTACTGCCGTAGAAAAACCTGTCATTGTTTCTCGCTGGTCGCGGCGTTTTCTTAACCCGTCGAGCAGGTTTTCAGATTCATCTAAATCAGAGTCGGCTAAATCTAAATCGTCTTCTGCTGAGGTTCCCGCAGCGATCACTGGAACATTCGTAGTGGTGTTCCTGCTTCTTCCGAAAGGAATAACGTCTGCAAACTCTTGAGTGGCACCGAGGCTGCTGGTCAAGTTCTTTCCAACCAAGGGTGCCTCAACTACTGGTGAAATGTCTGTTTTGTTTGTTTGTCTGACTGCTGGAGCAGGTTCGGCAACGGTAGGCGTCACTGAAACTGGACGCAATTTTGGAACCAAAGCGTCGTTTTGTGGGGTCGTTGCCAGGTTCAGTGCAACTTCATTGTCAGGTGAAAGATTAAGGTGACGAAGATCAAAACTCCACTTAGCCTCACTGGCCTTATCGTCGATTGAAAAAGCGCACGACACTTGCCAGCCGCCGGTTTCGGTGCGCTTAGCTACCCAGCGAACGTTTGTGGCCTTCACCTGATCAAGGCGTTCGCGAATCAAGGTGCCGAACTCGACGTGGTTAGTCTCGCCATATCGCTCACCCAAAAAAGTGAGTCGAACGCTTTTGGCACTGCTGATGATGTGATCGAGCTCTTCAAGCACAGGTAATGCAAATTTTTCAACATAAGAATAGGCAGCGCCGGTTCGAGCAACAATGTCTTCGATATCATGCCCTGAGCGCACTAGCTCTTGAACTTCGCGCGGACTAACGCTCTCAGAGTCAACGAGAACGCTTTTATCGCCGCGAACGGCTTTGCGCAGAGCCTCGTCAAGGGCAACTCTGAACTTCTCTCCATTGGCGCCTTCAAGAACAACAAATTCTTGTTCGATTGCCAAAAGCCGAAGATCTTGCATAGTTCGTCCCTCTCTCTGATTCAAAGTTTGCCACCTATTATCTGAAAACTCACTTAATCAAGCGGTGTGCCGTTAGCAGTTTTGTAACAAAAAGAATATTTTTCTGACTAGAATCGGCGTTGCAAGGTTGCGATGAATGATTATTTATTGCAAACTGTGCCGCAGTAGCTTCGCGAAATAGTTCATAAGTTGAAAGAGTAAGCAATTGGCAACCGATTACGAT
>CAIYTL010000155.1 GCA_903929105.1 uncultured Micrococcales bacterium
CCCTTCACACCTAGAAGCAGTGAACCCTGTTCTCGAAGGCATCGTGCGCGCCAAGCTCGACCTGCTCGACACCTTGCCCGAAAGCTACCCTGTGCTGCCGGTTTTGATTCACGGCGATGCAGCATTCGCTGGCCAAGGCGTGGTTCCTGAAACTCTAAACATGTGGGCTCTGCGCGGCTATCGCACGGGTGGCACCATCCATTTGATTATTAACAACCAAGTCGGTTTTACGACACCGCCGACTGAATCGCGCTCAACCACCTATTCAACTGACATTGCCAAAGGCATTCAGGCGCCGATTTTTCACGTCAACGGCGATGATCCAGAAGCAGTTGTGCGCGTTGCCCAGCTAGCTTTTGACTTCAGACAACAGTTCAAAAAAGACGTTGTCATTGACCTGGTTTGCTACCGCCGTCGCGGCCACAACGAGGGCGACGACCCGTCGATGACTCAGCCGCTGATGTACAACCTCATCGAAGCTAAACGTTCAGTTCGCACCCTTTATCTTGAGGCGCTAGTTGGCCGCAAAGACATCACCCGCGAAGAGTTCGAGAGCTTCAACACCGATTTTCAGGCAAAGCTCGAAAAGGCCTTCGTTGAAGTTCACGAAGCAATGGCAGCCAGCGTCGAACTTGTGCCACGCCCTATCGGCATCGGCACCACCGCAAGCGACCACCCGACGATTTCGCACAACACCGCAATCGACCGCAGCGTAGTCGAGCTAATCGGCGACGCCCACGCAAACACTCCACCGGGCTTCAACGTTCACCCTAAGCTTCAGCAGCTGTTGGCTAAACGCGTTGAGATGAGCCGCACCGGCGGCATCGACTGGGGCTTTGGCGAGCTTCTTGCCCTCGGTTCACTGGTAGTTGAAGGTGTTCCTGTGCGCATGGCTGGTCAAGACAGCCGCAGCGGCACCTTCGTTCAGCGTCACGCAGTCTTTCACGACCGCGAGAACGGTCAAGAGTGGATGCCCCTGCGCAACCTCAAAGCCGGTCAAGCAAAGTTCTGGATCTATGACTCACTGCTTAGCGAATATGCGGCAATGGGCTTTGAATATGGATACTCAGTTGAGTCGAAGAACGCTCTTGTGCTTTGGGAGGCCCAATTTGGTGACTTCGCAAACGGCGCTCAGACCATCATTGACGAGTTCATTTCGTCAGCCGAACAAAAGTGGAACCAGCACTCAGGCGTAGTTTTGCTTTTGCCTCACGGCTATGAAGGCCAAGGCCCTGACCACTCATCAGCTCGCATTGAGCGTTACCTGCAGCTTTGCGCTGAAAACAACATGACTGTTGCTCAGCCATCAACGCCGGCATCGCACTTTCACCTGCTGCGCCGCCAAGCCTTCACTACCCCGCGCCGACCGCTGGTGGTTTTTGCTCCGAAGTCGATGCTTCGCCTCAAAGCAGCCTCGAGCTCGGTTGAAGACTTCACCACTGGCACGTTCCGCCCGGTAATCGACGACGAACAAGGCCTAGACAAAAACACCGTAACCCGCGTGCTTTTGTGTTCGGGCAAGGTTTATTGGGATCTCTTGGCCGAAGCTCAAAAGCGTGGCGACCGAACCACCGCAATCGTTCGCGTCGAGCAGCTTTACCCAACTCCAGTCGACGAAATCAAGGCAGCCTACGCGTCGTATCCGAACGCAAAGTTGGTATGGGTTCAAGACGAGCCGGCAAACCAAGGTCCTTGGACCTACATCGGTTTGTTCCTGCCTAAATATATGAACGGCCAGGTTGCTCAGCTTGTTTCGCGCCCAGCCTCAGCATCACCAGCCACTGGTTCTGCAAAGCGCCACGCGGCTGAACAGGCTGACCTTATTGCGCGAGCCTTCGACGCCTAAACACTTATGAATCAGCCGCAGCTAAGCCCAAGAATCGTCATTATTGGCGATTCTTTGGTTACGGCTGCCGGCGACCCAAAAGGCATGGGATGGGTGGGGCGCGTCACAGCAAAAACCTTTGCAGCCGACCCTCAGGCCGAAGTCTTTGCTTTAGGCGCACCAAACGAAACCTCGGCAACCATCGGAGCTCGGTGGGCGTCTGAAGTTCAGCGTCGAATCAGCCCAGAAACCGAAAACCGATTGGTGATTGCGTTGCCGAACACCGACGCGGTTGCTGGCATCTCAACTTCACGCAGCCGCTTGAACTTGGCCACAATTCTTGATGAATGTCGTTCGGCGGGTATTCCCACTTTTGTTATTGGCCCACTGCCAAGCCGAAACGCGGCTCTGAACCGTGACATTGAACACCTGGCTTCAGGTTTTGAAGATGTTTGCGCTCGTCGCGGCGTTTATTTTGTTGACTGTTTTAGACCTCTGGTTGACCACGAGGGTTTTAAGAACGAGCTTTTGGAATCACCGTCAGGCCACCCCGGCCAACTTGGCTATGGCCTTATGGCGTGGTTAGTTTTGAACCGAGGATGGTTCGAGTGGCTCGGCCTCGAAGAAGTCGAGTAACGCAAACCTACTGCGCACCGATCGCTTAGGCGTGGTCTATGCCAGCCTGCATGGCACGAATGTTAGCCAAAACTTTTTCAGCCAACTCTTGTGGCGGCACTTCAGAACAAGCATCTTGAATCGAGTTGTTCACAAAGTGTTCGAGGTCATAGTCGGTTTCGCAACTATCGCAGTTGGCTAGGTGCGCTGTGACCTCTTTGATCTCAGCTTCACTAAGTTCGTTGTGCAAATATTCGTGCACGTGGCGTTTGGTCTCTTGACAGTCAAAAGTCATGAGTTGCCTCCTGTTGTTTCAGTTGCTTGAGTGGCTTTGCTTGAATCTGATTTCAATTTCGGATCACTCACATAGCCCTCTTGAATTGCATAATCTAAAAGTTTTTCGCGAAGCTTCTTTTTGCCTCGGTGCAAACGGCTCATCACGGTGCCAACCGGAATGCCTAGTTCTTCGGCGATTGCCGCATAAGGCATTTCGGCAATGACCGCTAGTTCAACAACCTGCTGAAACTCGCCCAACTCAGCCAGTGACTGCTTGATGATGTCAGCCGGCAACCGATCTAACGCTTCAAGTTCGGCCGACCTTGAAGACAGGCTCGTAAGCGATTCAACATCGCCCAACTGCCACTCTTCAAACTGGTCAATGCTCACCTTGGCTTGGTCTTTAGCTTTTTTGTTATAGCTATTGATTTGGGTGTTGGTGAGAATGCGAAAGATCCAAGCTTTCAGGTTTGTGCCCTGTTCAAACTGATCCCAAGCGTTAAAAGCTTTGGCAAAAGTGTCTTGAACTAGGTCTTCGGCGTCGCTCGGGTTTTTAGTCCAACGCAAAGCCATGCCATAAACCTGAGGCATTAGCGGAATCGCAAGTTGTTCAAATTCCAACGCTTTTTGGGCAGCACTTTTGGTGCTTTTAGCCTTAGGCGTTGCTTCGGTTGCGGCGCTCTTTTGGGCGCTATTTAGTTCACTCATTGGTTTTGAGTTTAGCGTTGTCGTTTTGAAGCTAACCAGTGAACCGGCGTAACTAGTCAAAGTGACCTCCATCTGCGGTAAATTTGAACCAATGTCTTCTCAAAGCTATTCCCCAACCTGGTCTGCGCCTTTGGCTTCGCGCCCTTTGAACGCTGTTGTCGCCCTGCCCGGCTCAAAGTCGCTAACTAATCGTGAGTTGGTTTTGTCAGCTTTGGCAGATTCACCAACGCTCTTAACGGCACCTTTGCACTCGCGTGACTCAGCTTTGATGATTGAGGCGTTGCGTTCGTTAGGTGTAGGCATTGAGGTTTTAGCGAATGGCGATGTGTCGATAACACCCGGTGTCTTGCGCGGGCCGGCAACCATCGACTGCGGTTTGGCAGGCACCGTTATGCGTTTTGTGCCACCGCTTGCGACATTAGCAGTTGGCCCAATCGCCTTTGACGGCGACCTAGGCGCAAGGCGTCGACCAATGCACGTGACTATAGATTCACTTAGGGCTTTAGGTGTCGAGATTATCGACGGCGTTGACGGAGCTGTGGGCAGCTTGCCTTTCACCATCAATTCAACGGGCGTTGTGCGCGGTGGTGAGTTGACCATTGATGCCTCGGCATCGAGTCAGTTTGTTTCAGGGCTCTTGCTATCAGCGGCGCGTTTTGAGCAGGGCCTAACTTTGCGCCATGAAGGTGAGCATCTGCCAAGCTTGCCTCACATTGAAATGACTTTAGACACGCTGGCCAAACGAGGCGTTAGGGTCAGCAACCCATCGCCCACCGTTTGGCGAGTTGAGCCGGGGGCAATTGCTGGCGGCACCGTCGCTATTGAACCTGACCTTTCGAACGCCGGGCCATTTTTAGCGGCTGCAATGGTGGCCGGTGGTTCAGTAACATTGCCCGGATGGCCTGACTCGACCACTCAAGTTGGCGACGAATTTGACGGCATTTTGCAGCAAATGGGCGCTCGCGTAGAGCGCAGTGCCGCTGGTCTAACCGTGCACGGCCCAGCCGACGGTGTCATTCGCGGCTTAGACATTGACCTTGGCATCGGCGGTGAGTTGACCCCGGTGGTTGCCGCGTTGGCGGCTTTGGCCAGCAGCCCAACTCGCATCAGCGGTGTTGCCCACCTTCGCGGGCATGAAACCGACCGCCTTTCAGCACTCGCTGCCGAGATCAACCGAATTGGCGGCATTGCCCGCGAAACTGCTGATGGTCTTGAGATTGACCCTGTTACGAACGGCCGCGATGGCAATGGCTTGCACGGCGCTCAGTGGCTCAGCTATGAAGACCACCGCATGGCTACCGCCGGCGCCATTATTGGTTTGCGCGTGCCAGCAATCGAAATTGAAAACATTGCCACGACAGCCAAGACCATGCCGAACTTCACCGAACTTTGGGCCGGCATGCTTTCGGGCAACGGTGTTGAAGGTGGCGCGACCGCTTGAGTTGGCTTTATGAGCCCGAGGCTGGCGCACACGATCTAGACGAGACCGATGTGCGCGTGCGCCCAAACCCCAAGGGCAATAAACCTCGAACCAAGATTCGCCCCGACCACAAAGCCGCACCAATTGGCATGGTTTTGGGTGTTGACCTAGGGCGTTACAACGTCTTGCTAAACGACGAAGCTCGAACCATCACTGCAACGCTCGCAAAAGAGCTTCGCAAGGCTGGTGTGGCCGTTGGCGACCGTGTGGCACTGGCCGGTGACATTAGCGAAACCGTTGGCGCTTTGGCTCGAATCGTGAGAATTGAGCCCCGCACCAGCCTGCTGCGTCGAAGCGCAGACGACAGCGACCAGGTTGAGCGAGTTATTGTTGCCAACGCCGACCAAATGCTGATCGTTGTGGCAATCGCCAACCCTGAACCGCGCACCCGACTAATTGACCGTTACCTTGCTGCAGCGTTCGACGCAGGTTTGCATCCGATTTTATGCATCACCAAAGTCGACCTTGCTGACCCAACCGAGTTTTTGAAAAACTTCGACAACATGAATGTCGATGTTGTTTTGCACCGCAGCGACGAGCCAAACCTGGAGGCTCTGCAGGGCATTCTCAAGGGTCACACCAGCGTGGCTGTAGGGCACTCGGGTGTGGGCAAATCGACTCTAGTCAACGCGTTGGCCCCTAGCGCAATGCGTGCCACCGGTCACGTGAATGCCGTCACCGGGCGCGGGCGCCAAACCTCAACCTCGGTTCGCGCCATAGCCCTCGAAGACGGCTGGATCATCGACACCCCAGGTGTTCGCAGCTTTGGCCTTGGTCACATCAAGCCCGAGAACCTACTTCGGTCATTTGAAGACCTTTATGCCATTATCGAAACCTGCCCTCGTGACTGTAACCACACGGCCGATGCCCCAGACTGCGCACTCGACGAAGCTATTGCTGAAGGCAAACTTGGTGATTCAGGAGTTTCGCGCGTTGATTCATTGCGACGAATCAGGAAGAGCCTAGACGGCGCTGGCGAAAACGAAGCTCGCCCACCGCGCGGCACCGCCTAGGCCACTAGCGTCAAGCGAACGGTCTAAATTAGAACCATGTCTAAATTCACCGCCGACCTGGCCTTAGCTCAAACTATGGCCGACACTGCCGACCAAATTGCGTTGGCACGTTTTATGGCGCTTGACCTAAACGTTGAAACTAAACCTGACCGCAGCCCAGTAACAGATGCCGATCGTGCGGTTGAACTTGCTCTAAAAGCCCTACTGGCCGAACACCGCCCAGCCGATGCCATCATTGGCGAAGAGTTTGGAACATCGTCAGGCTCGGCCCGAGAAACCCAAACCGGCAAACGTGAATGGATCATTGACCCAATCGATGGCACCGCAAACTACATGCGAGGTGTACCAGTTTGGGCCAGCCTGATCGCATTGGCAATCGACGGCAAACCGGTGTTGAGTGTTGTTAGCGCCCCAGCACTAGGCCGACGCTGGTGGGCTGCACCCGAAGTTGGCGCTTTTACCCGTGAAGTTTCAGGCGAGGTGCGTAGCCTCAAGGTGTCAAAAATCATCGACCTTGAAAACGCGTCGTTCAGCTACAACAACTTGCAGCTTTGGGACTCTGAAGGCTACCTTGACGAGCTGATGAAACTCAGTCGCAAAGTTTGGCGCACTCGAGCCTATGGTGACTTTTTGAGCTACATGTTCTTGGCCGAAGGCTCACTCGACGTCGTAGCCGAGCACGACCTAAAGGTTTATGACATCGCGGCGCTGGTGCCAATTGTTGAGCAAGCCGGAGGGCAATTCAGCGCCTTTGAGGCGCCGCTAACTCAGGCTACAAGTTCGGTGCTTGCAACCAATGGCAAACTTCACTCGGCTGTTCAATCTCAGCTAGCGCGCTGAGCCATTGTTCTAGGCACAGCTTCTAAGGCTGACCGCAAAAGCTGGGGTTCGAGCTTCAGAGCTCTCGGTTAGTCGCTAAAGAAGTGCCAGCCAAGCCACCACCAAACGGTGATAACGGCAATGCGAGTTGTGCGTTTGACCATAATAAGCTCGATTACTTCGCTCACTCTGGTGAACAGGTTTGATTTGATTCGACCGATCCACCAAATAGCGACCATAGCCAAGAGTGGTAGGGCATACAAGACATCCCAGATGATTGCACTGAGTTTCACGACTGAACCTCATCGTTGAAACCTTTTTTAGCCTCGAACCTCGCCTGGGCATCTCGAGCTGCCTCGATAACCTGAGCATCGTGGTCGATAGCCTTGATAACTTTGCGACCCCGCATAATCTGCATCAGGCCGACACCCATTGACATCCAGATAACTAAAAATAAAAAGCGCACCCACCCAAATTCGAGGGTCGGGCTTATCAGAAATGAAATCGTCGGAAAATCTTCGCTGTTGTGAATGCGGTCACTTATGACATAGGCGGCAAGTTCAACCACGGCAATAAAAATGCCGAGAGCCTCATAAATGCTTGTAGTTCGGGTCATAATTTTGGCGTCATATGGCCGTTCGATTTCATCACGGTAATAAACCGCCAGCACCGCAATGGGAATAACCGCCAGCAAAACCCACATGTCTTGAACGCTGTGACGCGGAGCAAAATAAAGCACTGTCGCTGCAAGGGCGATGGCCAGAATGATCCAACGCAAACGAAACACTCGACGCGGGCCCAGGTGAATCGGCAAAAGTGCTTTCCAATCGAGAATCATCAAAATTGCAGCGACACTAAAAATGATTCCGTCGACCGGCGAACGTCTCTGAAACTGAAAAAGAATGTTCACGGCAAAAACCGGCAACCAAGGGCTCATGCCCTTTACCAATTTCTTAAACCACATGACTAACTAGCCTTAACTCCGCGGGCAAACAAAGTTGCCGAAACCACCGAAAGCAACATAGCCAAAGTAATGGCTGCCGCTTCACCTGAGCTTAGGGCATGGGTTGACAAGCCGATGCTAACCACTGCAGTAGGGATGCCCAGTGAAGCTGAGCTGAGAGCTGCCTCAGCAAACTTTTGACCAAAAATCACACCGCTCAGGTGGCTAACCAAGCTAAAGATGAGCAGCGTAACCGCGAGCAAAATCAGCCTGTTGTCGACAAAAACTGTTCGAAAGTCAATCGATGCTCCGAGCAAAACATAAAACACAGGAGCAAAAAGACCCTCGGTCACGGCAAAGAGCTGCTTGGCCAATCGGTGTGGCACACCATTTGCCGCGATTGCCAAACCAAGTGAAAAGCCGGCAATCATCACGCTAACCCCAAAACTTTGCGCGAGTGTCGAAAGCCCAAGCAGAACCAAAAGACTGATTCTAAGTTCTAATCCAAAACGACGCTCACGGCTGAACTCACGAAGCTTGAGCCAGGCACCACTTTTTTCGGCAATGCGAAGCAATAAATAAATAATGCCGG
>CAIYTL010000156.1 GCA_903929105.1 uncultured Micrococcales bacterium
CTCACTTTGAGCTCAACTTCGCTGATCTGCAGACCATCGCCTGAGCGAGTGTGCAAAACCTCAACCACGTTTGCGTTTGCACCGGCAATGACCTCTGCGGTGCGAGCTAACTGACCTGGGCGGTCTGGCAACATGATTGAGATGTCGGTGAAGCGTTCGCTTGCAGCTAGGCCGTGACGCACAACGCGCAACATTAGCAGTTGGTCCATGTTGCCGCCCGAGAGCACAGCAACGGTGCGGCCTTTTGGCTTGATTTTTTTGGCGAGGATCGCTGCCACGCTCACGGCACCGGCTGGTTCAACAACCTGTTTTGAGCGCTCAAGCAACATCAAAATCGCTTTTGCGATTTCGTTTTCGCTCACGGTAACTACATCGTCTAGGTGCTTTTTGATTAGCTCGAACGGAATGCGGCCAGGTTTTGAAACAGCAATGCCATCGGCAATGGTTGGTGTGGTGTGAATTTCAACCATTTCACCAGCTTTTAGTGACGGCGGGTAGGCCGCAGCGTGTTCGCTTTGAACGCCGATGACTTTGATTTTGCGACCCTGTTGGGCGGCGCGCAACTTGGCGGCCACGGCTACGCCAGCGGCTAGTCCCCCGCCTCCGATGGCCACGACTATTACCTCGACGTCGTCAACCTGCTCCATGATTTCTAGACCAACAGTGCCCTGGCCGATGATCACGTCTAGGTTGTCGAACGGCGGAATGAAAACCGCGCCCGTGGTTTTAGCAAACTCTTGCGATGCCTTGTAGGCCTCGGCAAAGTTTGCGCCGGTTAGAACAACGTCGGCACCGTAGCCACGGGTTGCTTGAACTTTAGGCAGTGATGCCCCGGTCGGCATAAAAATGGTGGCTTTGATGCCAAGTTTGTTTGCAGCTAGAGCAACTCCCTGAGCGTGGTTGCCGGCCGACGCCGCAATCACACCTTTGGCGCGTTCGGCGGCTGTGAGTTTGCTCATGCGGTTGTAAGCACCGCGAACCTTGTAGGCGCCGGTGCGCTGCAGGTTCTCGCACTTTAGATAAACGTCTTGCCCAGTTAGTTCGCTCAAGAAATAGTTGTGCAACACCGGGGTTTCAAGCACCACATCGCCCAAAATCTCGCGCGCCGCCGCAAAATCTGCAAGCGTCGGCACTTCGATTGGGTGGTGTTGTGACATGTCAGCCTCTCAGTTCTGTGCTGTTAGAAGTTTAGCTGGCTATTAAAAACCGCCGCCGATTTTGCGCAGGCGCGCAATGCGATCTGCCAATGGCGGGTGTGAAGAGAATAGACGCTCAGTGAAACCGGCTTTTTTCATTGGGTCTGAAATGTACATGTGCGCCATGGTGCTGCTGTGACGGCGAAGCGGGCGACCATAGGTGCCGAGCTTTTCGAGTGCGCTGGCCAAACCCTCAGGGTAACGAGTTAGCTCGGCCCCCGAAGCGTCGGCAAGATACTCGCGCTGACGTGAAACTGCAGCTGTGACCAGCGGACCAATAACCCACGCGATAATCGTGCCAACAAGGCCAACCAAAACTAAGACCAGCCCAAGGCCGTTACTGTCACTGTTGTTGTCACGGCTGTTGCGGTTGCCACCGAACATGTTCGAATAAAACGCCATGCGCACGGCCATGTCGGCGATGATGCCGATTGCGCTGACCAAACCGAAGACAATTGTTGTCACGCGAATGTCATAGTTTTTGACGTGGCTCATCTCGTGGGCCATAACACCCTCAAGCTCAGTGTCATTCATCATCTCGAGCAGACCGCTGGTGGCAGCAACCACCGCGTGCTTTGGGTCGCGCCCAGTGGCAAAAGCGTTTGGCGCCGGGTCGTTGATGATGTAAACCTTTGGCATTGGCATGCCCTCGGCAATCGAGAGGTTCTCAACCGTGTTCCACAAGCGCGGGTTGTCGCTCTTTTGAATCTCAACCGCGCCGCTCATGGCAACCGCTAAAGAACTGGCGGCGTAGTACTGAATCAAGGTGTACACCGCAACGATTGCCAAAATAAAAATCGCGCTTGAGCCGTTGCCGGTGGCATAACCCCACCAGATCGAAAGCCCGCCAAGCAAGCCAACAAACAGCGCAATGATTATTACGGTATTGCGTTTATTGGCGGCGATAGCCGAATACATAAAGACCCTTAGAACTTGACCTGTGGTGGCTCTTGAATGCTGGCGCTGTCAGCGACCTCAAAGAACTCGCGCTCTTTGAAACCTAAGCCGCGCACAAACAAAGTGGCCGGAAACTGCTTGATCTTGATGTTTAGCTCACGAACGCCACCGTTATAGAAACGACGGGCGGCCATGATCTTGTTTTCGGTGTCGGTGAGTTCACTCTGGAGGTTCAAGAAACCAGCGTTTGCCTGAAGCTGAGGGTATGCCTCAGCAACTGCAAACAAGCTCTTCATTGCGCCCTGAAATTGGCCTTCGGCGGCAGCTGCGGCAGCCGGGCTGCCGAGAGCCGCAGGTGAAACTGTGGCCGCACGTGCGCGGGTGACGTTGTCGAAAACCGTTGCCTCGTGAGTGGCGTATCCCTTAACAGTTTCAATCAGGTTAGGAATCAGGTCGGCACGACGCTTGAGCTGAACTGTAATGTCGCTCCAGGCTTCGCTGACACGCTCGTTAAGTGTGACAAGACCGTTGTAGGTTGACCAAAGAAAAATTCCGAGAACAACAATGATGCCCACAACAACTAAAACGGCAATAAGGGTTGAATCCATTTCGTGCTCCTAAATGTCAATTCGATTGAGAATTGCGTTGTTTCAATGCTACCCAGTGGTGACGATATTCAATCAGCCAAATGGTGCGCTTTAGGCGAACTTTCAGGAGTTGTGCATAAGTGGTGCCCCTAGTCGGACTCGAACCGACACTGAAACGATTTTAAGTCGTCTACCTCTGCCATTGGGTTATAGGGGCAGAAAACCCCGAGCCCCACACCGACCGGCGCGAAACTCGGGGATCTGTTGAAACTAGATTATGCCTTCGGGCGGCTTGCGAAAGTCTCGAACGCCGCGCGAGGGGTCTGCGTTGCGCTGATACCCACAATGTCGCGACGCAAGAAGAAGTTGTTAACCCAACCCCAGAACACGCGCAACTTGCGCTCGAACATTGGCATTGCCATGCCGTGGTAGCCACGGTGCATGAACCAAGCCAAAAGACCCTTGATTGCAACTCCGCGCCACTGATACACACCATAGCCAACACCTAGGCCAGCAACAGCACCGAGGTTGGTGTGGTTGTATTCAACAACACCCTCGCCGCGAAGGTTGGCAACGATGTTCTTAGCAAGCAACTTGGCTTGACGAACAGCGTGCTGGGCGTTTGGAACGCAGAAACCGCCAACACCGCCACCCGAAAGGTCAGGCACTGCAGACACGTCGCCAGCAGTCCAGACGCCATCTAAGATTTCTTCGCCGTTAACAACCTGCAAAGTTGCCTTCGCCGTGATGCGGCCACGCTCGTCAAGAGGCAACGAAGTGTTGCGCACAAACGGGTGGGCCATAACGCCGGCTGTCCAGACGATGGTGTCTGACTCAAAGCTCTCGCCGGTTGAAAGTTCGATCTTGCCGCCCACCGCGCTCTGAAGCTGAGTGTTTAGGTGAATCTGAGCACCGCGTTCTGCAAGGTTTTTGATAACCCATTCGCTGGTAGACAGTGAAACCTCAGGCATGATGCGACCCATTGCCTCAATGAGGTGAAAGTGGGTGTCTTTGAACTTAAGGCCCGGGTAGTAACGCAAAAGATAGGTTGCAAGTGAACGCATTTCAGCGAACACTTCGATGCCAGCAAAACCGCCGCCAACCACCACGAAGGTCAAAAGACGGTCGCGGGCTGCACCAGCAGGCAGGTTAGCTGCCTTGTCAAAGTTTGCAAGAATGCGGTTGCGAATCTCAACAGCTTCTTCAACAGTCTTTAGGCCGATGGCAGTGTCAGCGACGCCTGGAATCGGAAAAGTGCGTGAAACTGCACCAGCGGTAACAACCACCTGGTCAAATTCGAATTCATAAGGAGCCAAGCCTTCAACCTCAATGGTTGCAACTTTCTTGGCGTGGTCGATCTTAGTGACCTTGCCCGAAATGATGTTTGTCTTGCGCAGGTGACGACGGTGCGAAGTCACAACGTGGCGAGCCTCAATGGCACCACCGACAACCTCTGGCAAGAAAGGCTGGTAGGTCAAATATGGCAGCGGGTCAACAAGAGTGACTTCGGCCTCGCCTTTGGCAAGGTGCTTCTCAAGTTTTTTAGCTGTGTAGAAACCGGCGTAACCGCCGCCGACTACGAGGATCTTAGGCGCGCTGGCGCCACTGTTATTTGCAGGCATTTCTCTAATTTACTACCTAACTGGTGGTGGTTGGTTCGGTTTGGGTTTAGCTTGTTGCAAGTTTTGGTGCGTCATAGTCGATGCATTCGCAACGCGATTGCTTCCAGGTGCAAGCCTCGAGCGCGAGGTCACCGATTGGGTTGACACCTGGCCCGGCTGCGAGCGCATGGCCGGCAAGCGCGTGCAAGCACTTCACTCGGGTTGGCATGCCGCCTGCTGAGATTCCGTCGATCTCGGGCACGGCGTCGGCTAGTGCTGCGCGGTCGGCCAAATAAGCCGCGTGAGCCCGCCCGTAGGCTGCGCTCAACTCGGTGTCTTGGGCAAGCATTTGCTCGTATTGCTTCATAACTTGAGTTGCCTCGAGCGTTGAGATTGCTGCGGTTGCAGCCGGCAACGTTAGGTAATAGGTGGTGGGGAACGGCTCGCCGTTACCCAACCTCGGCTTAGTTTGCACCACGATTGGGTTGCCGCAAATGCAGCGAGCGGCAATAGCGACGATGTCGCGCGCAGGCCGACCGAGCTGCTTTGAAACAGTTTCGATGTCTTTTGGTGTGGCTGGCGTTAGCGGCATGCTTGCGATTCTCTATTTTTTAGCAGGATTATCTAGCCCAGCAACAACCACAGATTCAACCAGGTTGCTAACCCAGTTGTTCTTGGTTTGGGCGATGCTCTGCGAGATTTGATTGGTTTTGCGCTCTTGGGCAAGTTTTTCGCCCAGTGTGCCGGTTGCATCGCTGGCGTTAGCGGTGTCGGCACCAACGACTAGGTAGCTAATCTCGCCTGGCAAAACATAAAACAGTCGGTCGCGGGCTTGCGAGCGCACATACACGGGGTCTTCCCAGCGGTTTTTTGAGTCTTTCAGCTGGTTGTTGGCATCACGCATGGCCGCCACTTGTGCTTGAGCGTCGCTAATCTGCTGGCGCTGTTGAAACCAGTACTGCAGCTGAGGTGCCAGAGTGAATACACCGAAAACGATGATCACAAAAATGCTCACCAAATAAACGTTTTGCCGCAGGTTATCGAAAATCTCGGCAGCAAAGCGCGAACCGTTGTTGGTCTGTGCACCAGATTTGGCCACGCGAGTGCGCGAAACCCCCGCACGCGCAGCTGACTGTTTTGAGGCAGTCGGCTGGTTAGCTCGGCCGGTGGCCGAACCTTTGCGTGCAGGGGGTTTGCGGTTAGACAATTTGGCTTTGAAGCGAACTAGTTCTTGAAGCGTGGGAACGCGCCGCGACCAGCGTAAACCGCTGCGTCTTGTAGCTCTTCTTCAATGCGCAGCAACTGGTTGTATTTAGCAACGCGCTCGCTGCGTGCAGGTGCACCGGTCTTGATCTGACCAGCGTTGGTTGCAACGGCAAGGTCAGCAATAAAGGTGTCTTCGGTCTCGCCTGAGCGGTGGCTGATGATGGCCTTCATGCCCGAGCGCTGAGCCAGTGAAACGGCATCTAGGGTCTCGGTTAGGGTGCCGATCTGGTTTACCTTCACCAAAATGGCGTTGCCGGCTGCCTCGTCGATGCCCTTCTGCAAGCGTGCAGGGTTGGTTACATAAAGGTCGTCGCCAACAAGCTGAACCTTGGTGCCAAGCTCAGCGGTGATCTTGGTCCAGCCAGCCCAGTCGTCTTCGGCTAGTGGGTCTTCGATCGAAACTAGTGGGAATCGTGCAACTAGGTCGGCGTAGTAAGCGATCATTTCGTCGCTGGTGCGCTCTTGACCTTCGAAGGTGTACTTGCCGGTTGCTTCGCTATAGAACTCGGTTGAAGCTACGTCGAGTGCAAGTGCAATGTCGGTGCCTAGCTTGTAGCCAGCCTTTGCGATTGCCTCGCCGATGATCTCGAGGGCAGCAGCATTGGTAGGTAGCTCAGGGGCGAAACCACCCTCGTCGCCAAGACCGGTTGCTAGACCCTTTGAGTGCAAGATGCCCTTAAGAGCGTGATAAACCTCAACACCCCAACGAAGACCTTCGCTGAATGACTCTGCGCCTAGAGGCACGATCATGAACTCTTGAATGTCAACACCGGTGTCAGCGTGTGCGCCACCGTTGATGATGTTCATTAGCGGAACAGGCAATACATAAGCGTTTGGGCCGCCTAGGTAGCGGTATAGTGGCTGGCCGGTTGCCTCAGCAGCCGCGCGAGCGTTAGCAAGTGAAACACCCAAGATTGCGTTTGCACCCAAGTTTGACTTGTTGTCGGTGCCGTCAACTGCGATTAGCGCTGCGTCAACTAGTCGCTGGTCAAGAGCGTCGAAGCCAACAAGTGCTTCGTCGATGGTCTCGATAACAGCCTTAACTGCGTTCTGAACACCCTTGCCTAGGTAGCGACCCTTGTCGCCATCGCGGCTCTCGTGAGCTTCAAACGCACCGGTTGATGCGCCTGATGGCACAGCTGCGCGGCCAAAGCTGTCGTCTTCTAGCAGAACTTCAACCTCAACGGTTGGGTTGCCGCGTGAGTCTAGAATCTCGCGGGCGCCAATGGCTTCAATGATTGACAAGGGGGTCTCCTCTTAGTTGTCATGTTGGTGATTTATTTTGAGTGGATGCCTGACGGCAAGCGCCAAGAAATGGCTAAAAACTTCGTTGTAGTCTGCTCACAAGTTTACTTGGTGAAGCGTGGCAGTTGGGTGAACGCGAGGTTGCTAATGTTTTGCAGCGTGAGCCTTAGGCCGCCACGGTGTCTGCTGGAACGAGCGCAAGTCTTAGGTCTAGAGCCTTTGCAAGACGGCTGAGTGTGTCTCGCGTTGGGTTGGCTTTGCCCTTTTCAATGCGGCAGATCATCGCCTGAGGAATCTTGCTCAGCTCAGCGAGTTGCTCCTGAGTCAGGTTTCTTGCGATACGGCGGTCACGAATATCGCAGGCCATCATCCAGCGCTCATGGTCATCGTCGATTTCAGCTTGAATGACGGCGATGCGCTCGGCACTGACCCCGCGTTCAGCTTCGTATTTCGTGATGAACTCTTTGATCTCAATCATTTCTGCTCCTTATGTTAAAGATTGCATAATTCAAACAAACTATCAATGCAGAGATCGAGCTTTTTTGATCTGCTTTTGTTGAAATAATGCGCTGGCATTTTTCTTTTTGTCATAAAACCAAACGACGTTTATGACATTTTCAGCTTCAATGTAGAAAAAGAGTCGAACAAGAACTTTGGGATTCCGGCGCAAACGCAATTCAAATAGCCCCATTTTTAGGTTCAAGAACCAGCCTGGCTTTTGAGCAGGAGTGCGAAAAGTCTCAAAAGCAATGTCAACTTTGCGAGAGATCCAGATGTCATCATCGTTTTCATTTTCAAAATCGGCGAGAAACTTTTTATAGGCGTGTTCGTCAGCAAAAGTTACTCTCCACCTGGGGGTGGGTTGAGGCGGCACGGGCATGAGGCAAACCTAGATTGCCGAAAGGTGCCGGCAACCTGAGCCAAAGAAAACAGTGCAGAAAAACGCGTGATTGCTTCTATGGGCGATCACGCCTCAAAAGAAAGTGCTGCCGTTAGGCGAGGGGGCGCAACTCGAGCGCATCGAAAGACACCGGCTCGAGACCAACAGCCGCCCAAGTTGTGAAACCCTGAGCTGTCAAAGACTCAAGCAGGTTGCTTAGCTTTTTGGGGCGAACCTCGAGGCGAGCTGACCAGCCAGCGGCAATCGCCTGACGCTGCACAGCCAAGGCGTTGGCCACGACGGCAGGGGCATCCGTGTCGAGAACAAGAACCAATGCACGCTCGGCATCATCGGCGTCGGCAACCAAATCAACCGCGCGCTCAAAACCAATAGAGATGCCAACCGCAGGCACGTCGGTGCCGAGCCAACGCCCAACCATGCCGTCATAACGGCCGCCGCCGCCGATCGAAGAACCCGAGCCAGGGTGCTCGATCTCAAAGATGCTGCCGGTGTAATAACCCATTCCGCGCACCAAAGTTGCGTCATAGCGCAGCTTGCCAGGGTGCAAAGCGCCAACCGTGGCAAACAGGCTCTCGAGCTCGGCAGGCACAGCCGCACCAGCCAAAGAGTTCAACCACGCGGTGGCGGCAGTGGCAACCTCAGCGCCAAACTTTGTGGTGAGTTCGGCGGCGACGCCATCCGTGTTAATTTTGTCGAGTTTGTCGATGGTGATCATTGCCGATAGCGCATCGCCTGGGGCTACACCCAAAGCGGCAATCGAAGCCGAAAGCAGCGCGCGGTGATTAACACGGACGACCGCGTCACCCAACCCGATGCCCGCCAAAGCGTCGAGCGAAGCAACCAACAACTCAACCTCGGCAAGCTCGCTAGCATCACCAATAATGTCAATATCGCACTGCACAAACTGGCGGTAACGGCCCTTTTGTGGGCGCTCGGCACGCCATACCGGCCCAGTCTGAATAGCCTTGAAAACACTAGGCAACGAAGTGCGGTTAGTGGCAAAATAACGCGTCAACGGAACAGTCAAGTCATAACGCAAACCAAGGTCAGCCAGCGCATCAACCTCGTCTTCGGTCGAAACCCCCGCAGCCACCTTGCCGAGGCCAGCCTCAAGCTCAGCCCCGCGCTTCATCACACGAAACGCAAGCTTCTCGTTGTCGCCACCCTGACCACTAGTCAAACGGCTCAAGTCTTCAAGCGCAGGCGTCTCGATCTCTTGAAACCCGTGACTCTTATAAGTGTCACGAATAGAGTTCAAAACCCGGTCACGCTTCAACTTTTCAACCGGAAGAAAGTCGCGCATGCCGCGCGGCGGGTGCACGTCTTTAGCCATGAGTCAAGTTTGCCACACCAACATCAAAGCGGATGTCTGACAGGATACGAAAAGACAAATGAGTTTTCTTCCACAGGAACGCTGCTAAGAGGTATGGATTTGCAGATCTATCAACAACGGCGCGAGGCTTACATCCATAAGTTGTCGTTGGGGTTACCTAAAATGCTCTTAGACGAACACTCTCGAGGATCAAATGGACAAATCTGCTGGCAATAACGACGCGCTAAAGTTCATCGACCTGTTCGCGGGAATTGGTGGCTTTCACATTGCAATGGAAAACGCAGGTGCAGAATGTGTGTTCGTTTCAGAGTGGGATCCTGCGGCTAGAAAAACTTACGAGCACAATTTCAAATCTCGAAGCCCAAAAATCTTTGAACTCGACCCATCGACTGGGGAACAACCTCGTTTTGTGGGTGACATCACCGCAATAGACCTAGAAAAACAACCTGATGCCATCGAAGACTTTGATATCTTATGCGGCGGATTTCCATGCCAACCGTTTTCGCAAGCTGGGCTTAGGAAGGGAATGGATGAGGCGAGGAAGCGAAGCCCTTCGGGGTTTCGCTAATTCCAGTTCAACGGTAAGCACGGCAGGAAGTGGGCCGCAAATAATCTCACTGCCTCCTTCGGTTTTTCGTTTCACGGTAACGCGCTTATTGACTGTGTCGATTTTTTTTATCTC
>CAIYTL010000157.1 GCA_903929105.1 uncultured Micrococcales bacterium
GGCGTCGTGCCGGAGATAGCGTCGAGATAACCAACGTCAAAATGGCCGATTTAACTGGAATGTTAGTTGCCCAGCGGCACCGGTTTGATGCCAAATTTTGCAAGTTTTGCTGCGCCACCGTCTGGTTCGGTGAGCACCCAAATGCCGGTGGTGTGGCGAGCGACGGTGTGTTCCCAGTGCGAAGCATCTGAGCCATCAACAGTCGAAACAGTCCACTGGTCGTCAAGAATTTTGGTATCTTCGCTGCCCGCGGTGACCATCGGTTCAATTGCAATTACTAGGCCGGGTTTGATCTTAGGGCCGGCATCGCGAGTGCGATAGTTGAAAATCGGTGGATCTTCGTGCATGCTGCGACCAATGCCGTGGCCAACATAGTGCTCAAGAATTCCAAACTTGCCAGCGGCTTCGATAGATTTTTCGATCGCTGTGCCAATGTCGTTCACGCGGGTTGCAGTCGCCAAAGCTGCAATGCCTGCCCAGAGCGAGTTCTCGGTTACATCGCTGAGGTGCTGGCGGCTCTTGGTTAGGTCGGCATCGCCGCCGGGCACCACTACTGTGATGGCCGCGTCGCCATTCCACCCGTTAACTTCGGCGCCGGCGTCAATTGAGATGATGTCGCCAGCCTGCAAAATACGTTCGGCCGAGGGAATTCCGTGAACCACCTCGTCGTTTATCGACGCGCAAATGGTGTGAAAATAACCCGGCACTAGTTGAAAGTTAGAACGGCCACCAAGCGCCAAAATTGCGGCATTGGCTAGTGAGTCGAGTTCAAGGGTTGAGATTCCCGGGCGAATGGCCTTTCGAACAGCTTCAAGAGCTGCGGCTGTTGCCAAACCGGCAACACGCATCGCAATGATGTTGTCGTCGGTTTTTAGCTGGAACTTGCTGCGAGACATTTAGATGTGAGGTTCAAAGCCGCGAGCAGCGAGTGCTTCGAGAATGCGGTCGGTTACTTCGGCAACCTCACCCAAACCATCAATCATGATTACGATTCCGCGCGCGGCATAAATGCTAATCAGCGGGGCCGTCTGCTCTTCATAAACTTCTAGTCGACGACGAATCACTGGCTCAGTGTCATCTGCTCGACCCTGTTCGATGGCTCGGTTTAGCAAGCGACGAACAACTTCGTCTGTGTCTGCAGTGAGTTGGATTACGGCGTCGAGTGACTGGCCTTGGGCTGCAAGAATGCTGTCTAGCTCAACAACCTGGTCACCGGTGCGAGGGTATCCGTCTAGCAAGAAGCCTTCGACTGCGTCGGCCTGCGAAAGCCGGTCGCGAACCAGATCGTTCGTTAGGCTATCTGGCACATACTCGCCGCGGTCCATAAAAGCTTTAGCTTGCTTGCCAAGTTCAGTTTCATTTTTCACATTGAAGCGAAAAATGTCTCCGGTTGATACGGCAGGGATGCTAAAAGTCTGGGCAAGTCGTTCAGCTTGGGTTCCCTTGCCAGCGCCTGGTGCGCCAATCAAGAGAAACCGGCTCATCGAAGAAGACCTTCGTAGTTTCGCTGCTCCATCTGAGCGCTAATCTGCTTGACAGTCTCGAGACCAACACCAACGATGATCAAAATCGAGGTTCCACCGAACGGAAAGTTCTGGTTAGCGCCAATGATTGAGAACGAAACAAGCGGAATCAAGGCAATCAGACCTAGGTAAAGTGCGCCTGGGAACGTGATGCGGCTCAAAACGTATTCAAGGTATTCGGTGGTCGGGCGACCAGCACGAATGCCGGGAATGAATCCACCAGAC
>CAIYTL010000158.1 GCA_903929105.1 uncultured Micrococcales bacterium
ACAGGCTTTCGGCCAGTCGCGAAATGATGTCAACGGCTACTGCCTCAGGAATCTGGTGGGTGTTCTCATTGACGTTGAGCGAAACTGGCACGCTTAGCTGCGGTGCGCCATAGGGCTTGAGGCCCACGAGGTCGGGGCGAATCGGCAGGTCATCTAGAGAAGTCACTACTCTAGGTTAACGCTTTTGGCCCAGCCAGATTGAATTCAAAGGGCCGTTTAGCCCACCGACTAAGGCAGAGCTAGGCGCTGACCAGGAACAACATCTGAACTGCTCAGAGCGTTCAAGTTCTGAATGTCGGTGATCTCTTGCTGAGGGTCGCGCTCTGGTGCGTACTTTGTCGCAATCGACCAGAGGGTGTCGCCAGGAGCAACGTAGACATATGTGAACGTGGCCTTGCTGCCGTGGGCGCTAGCACCAGCTGACTGAGTTTGAAGCATGTTGAACGCCACGGCCAACAGAGCAACCACAACTACGACCACGGCCATGACGCGACGGCGCGCATAGTTGATGCCCTTGGCAGCCACGACTGGTCGCGCGAACCGGGCCGGTGCAGCTGAGCTGCGAAAAACCTGTGGGTTGTTGCTGGTTGAAATGCTCATTTTGATTGCTTTCTCTAAAACCGACATTTGTTACTGCTCGTTTTGGTGACCTATTGCTAAGCCGTTTGTTCGAACAGTTGTTCGCTTTCGAACATAGTTTCGAACAGAAAACAACTTTTGTCAACAATTTTTTGCAAATGTTTCGAAAAGATGTTTGATTTCTGTGGTTTTATCGAATAAAGTTTCGATAGAACCGCTTAACAGAGATTCTCGTGGCACCCTGCGACATTTTTATAAAAGCGGCAAACGAAAGGCCTAAAAGTGGATGAACTAGAGTTTCGCCGCAACAGCAAGACCACGCTTAGCAACCGCCAAGAGCAGATTCTGCGAGCAATCGCCAACCTGCAAAAGAGTCTTGGCTTTGGCCCAAACCTGCGCGAGATCGGCGAAGCAGTGGGCCTCACAGCAGTCTCGAGCGTGAAGTACCAAATCGACGAGCTTGAGAAAGCCGGCTATGTTCGCAAAGCCGAAAACCGCGCCCGCGCGATTGAACTTGTAGAAATGCCAGAAGGTTGGCTCGACGACGAAGCATCCGTCGATTTTGAAAACGCACCGAGTCGCGACGGAATGAACTTTGTTCCACTGGTAGGTCGCATCGCAGCCGGTATTCCAATCACTGCTGACCAAAACGTCGAAGAGTTCTACCCCGTTGCTCAGAGCCTCACCGGCAAAGGTGAACTGTTCATGCTCAAAGTCGTGGGTGACTCAATGATTGACGCCGCGATTTGCGACGGCGACTTTGTGATTGTGCGCCAGCAGAAGACCGCCGAGAACGGCGACATTGTTGCTGCCATGATCGACGGCGAAGCAACCGTCAAGGCGTTCAAGCGCGAAAACGGCAAAGTTTGGCTGCTGCCTCGCAACTCAGCTTTTGCACCGATTGACGGCACCCACAGCGAAATCGCTGGTGTCGTTGTTACCGTGCTGCGCAAGCTATAGCCTCACGGCTGGCTGGGCTTTAGCCGCGCGCCACCGCAAACTGTCGCAATTCGGCGGCAATCTCAGGCTTAACAAATGCAACAATCTGTGTGCCCTCAGCAACGTATTCCAAGCTGACAATGCGACTAGCAATGTGCAAACGCGAAACTAGATCACCGCGCTCATAAGGCACCAACACTTCGATCATGATGTCGGGTTCAGGCAGGCGCTTAGCAATTTCGGCGAGCAACCGGTCAAAACCCTCGCCAGTGCGTGCCGAAACCTCGATCGAGTCAGGCTCAAGGCCGCGCAATGCCATTCGAGTAGTCTCGTCAGCCAAATCGATTTTGTTGAAAACGATGAGCTCAGGAATCGCCCTCGCTCCAACCTCACCGATAACCTCACGAACTGTAGCAATCTGCCCAGCCGGGTCAGGGTGCGAAGCATCAACCACGTGCACAACCAGGTCGCTGTCGGCGATCTCTTCAAGCGTTGAACGAAACGCTTCGACCAGCTGGTGCGGCAAGTGACGCACAAAACCCACAGTGTCGGCGATTGTGTAAGCCCGACCGTCGGTTGTTTCGGTCTTGCGCACCGTCGGGTCAAGAGTTGCGAACAGCGCGTTCTCAACCAGAACACCAGCCGAAGTCATGCGGTTCAAAACCGAAGACTTTCCTGCGTTGGTGTAACCCGCAATGGCCACGGCAGGCACTTCGTTGCGCTTGCGGTTAGCTCGCTTAGTGTCTCGCGCCGGTTTCATTTCGACGATTTGTTTGCGCAACTTAGCCATGCGGGTGTTGATGCGTCGACGATCAAGCTCGATCTTGGTTTCACCAGGGCCACGCGAACCAATACCCATGCCGCCACCAACCTGGCCACCGGCCTGGCGCGACATCGACTCACCCCAGCCTCTAAGGCGAGGCAACAGGTATTCAAGCTGGGCTAGCTCAACCTGCGCCTTGCCTTCGCGACTTTTAGCGTGCTGAGCAAAAATATCTAGGATGATCGCTGTGCGGTCAACAACCTTCACTTTGACAACATCTTCGAGGTTTCGACGCTGGCTAGGGGCTAGTTCGGCATCGGCAATAACAGTATCGGCGCCGCTTTGAGCCACCATGAGGCGAAGCTCTTCAGCTTTGCCCTTGCCCAAAAATGTTGCAGGGTCAGGCTTGACGCGACGCTGAAGCAAACCATCGAGAACCTGAGAACCCGCAGTTTCGGCTAGCGCAGCCAGCTCTCGCAGCGAGTTTTCGGCGTCTTGAACCGTGTTTGAACCCCACAGGCCAATGAGCACAACTTTTTCAAGGCGCAACTGTCGATATTCAACATCGGTAATGTCTTGCAACTCGGTTGAAAGGCCCTGCACGCGACGCAAAGCGGATCGATCTTCAAGATCAAACTGGTCACCGTCGGTATTGCTCACACTGTGGGTGTCAGTGGCCCCCAGCGCCTCAGCACGGGCACCGCGGCCTAATATGCGGTTGATTACAGCTTCGCCGCGCGCACTGGCCTCATCGCTGCGCTTAGCCGGTGCCGCAAAATCGTCTTGATCCGTCGATTCAAAATCTTCGGGCTCATCGTTCTTGTTATTTCTTTGCCGACCCATGTAACTAACACTAGTTTGCCCTGCGGTGCTAAGTTATTTTCTATGTCTGATGAACACTACTTTTCTCAGACCCCAAACACAGAGTTTCGCCCCAAAGAGATCAGTGTTGAGCTCGATGGGCGCAAAGTTTCGGTAACCACGGCTGCGAGCGTTTTTAGCCCAGATCACATAGACACCGGAACCCAGGTTTTGCTCGAGCACATCGAACAGGTGCCGCCGAGCGGCAACCTTTTAGACGTCGGCTGTGGTTGGGGTGCGATTGCTTTATCATTGGCGCTTCACTCGCCACGCGCGACCGTTTGGGCTATAGATGTCAACGACCGGTCACTTGAACTCACTCGCATCAACGCTGCTCGGCTCGGCTTGAGCAACATCAAAGTTTGCCGCCCCGAAGAGGTGCCTGCCGACTTGGAGTTTTGTGGAATCTGGTCAAACCCGCCGATTCGGGTGGGCAAAGATGTTTTGCACGAGATTTTGTTGACCTGGTTGCCTCGGCTTGAACAAGACGCTGAAGCTTATCTTGTGGTTCAAAAGAATTTAGGCGCCGATTCGTTGCACCGTTGGCTCGAAGCCGAACTGCCCAGCGACTTTTCAACGATTCGCGTTGACACGGCAAAATCTTTCAGGGTTTTACGAGTCAAACACCGCGGCTAAGACCTGCCAGCGGTTCTAGAGTTCGAAAACCCCATCAAAAACTAGCTCAGCCGCGCCACTCAGGCCCACGTGTTCGCCGTCTTCGGTTGCAAACATTCTCACGCCAAGGGTTCCGCCTGGAACAGTAACCTGCCAAGTGTTTGGCGCGCCTTGACCTGCCCAGTGACGAGTCGCAAGAGCGGCCGCAACAATGCCAGTGCCGCAACTCAAGGTCTCGCCCGAACCACGTTCGTGCACACGCATGTTGATGCTTCCGACACCTTCGTGCACCATCGGCTCGGCTGGCACAACAAACTCGACGTTCGCACCCGCTGAAGGCGCCGGGTGCAAATCAGGGGCAACGCTCAAATCGAGCGCCGCAAGTTCATCCAAGCTCGCCAAAGCCACTACAAGGTGCGGGTTTCCCACGTTGATGCCTTGACTTGGTCTTGCGGTGTGCAAGTTCTTTGCCTGAACCAAAACATCTGTTTCGGTCAGCCGCCACCGACCAAGGTCGACAGCAAAACCGGCTCGGTTGCGAGTCAGATCTTTGACGCCAGCGCGTGTGCCCACGGCAAGAGTTTGGCCGTCATCTAACTGAACCAACCCTTTTTCGGTGAGGTAGCGGGCAAAAACGCGCACACCGTTGCCACACATTTCGGCGACACTGCCATCAGCGTTGTAATAGTCCATAAACCATTC
>CAIYTL010000159.1 GCA_903929105.1 uncultured Micrococcales bacterium
AGGCGCTTAGCCAACGCGTGAACGTCGCTGCCGCCAAGCAGTTCAACGCTGCGCAGCGCCTCACTCATTCGACACCAAACCTTCGGCCCAAGAACCATAAACGTTCTCGGTGTTGGCCGTTAGCTGCGCAGCCATCTCGTTATCGCTAACCCCGCGCAAAGCGGCCATGAAACGCAAAGTCACCGGCACCAAATAGGGAGCGTTTGGTCGACCTCTGAAAGGTTCGGGAGTCAAGAACGGGGCATCGGTCTCAACCAAAACCAATTCTTTAGGCGCCATCAAAAAACTGTCGCGCAAGTGTTGGTTGCGTTTGATGGTGATGTTGCCTGCGAATGACATAAACCATCCGTTTGCAATGCAAATTTCGGCCAGGTCAGTTTCGCCCGAATAGCAGTGAAACACCACACGGTCAGGAGCACCCACACGCAAAAGGGTTTCGACAACTTGCTGGTGAGCGTCACGGTCGTGAATCTGCAAGGCAATGTTGTTATCTTTAGCGATGCGAATGTGCTCTTCAAAACTGTATTGCTGCAATGCAATGGCCTCGTCGCCCGAGGTTCTAAAAAAGTCAAGGCCGGTCTCGCCCACCGCGCGCACACGAGGCTGAGCGGCTAACTCGGCGATCTGCGCCAAAGCGGCATCTAAATTAGCGAGGTTGCCATAGGTGGGCGCCTCGTTTGGGTGAAGCGCAACTGCAGCCAACAGGCGAGGCTCGGTGGCAGCAACCGCAGCCGACCACTTAGAACTCTCAAGTGTCACACCCACCTGCACAGCGCCCAACATGCCAACCGAAGTTGCCAGGTCGAGGTGTTGGCGATAGTCCATGGGGTTTTCGCCGTCGGCAATCTCAAGATGAGTGTGGTTGTCATAGGTGCCAACTTCGAGCGGCTCAGGAGGCTCAGGGTAACGCAGGTCTCGTCGCTGACCTTCAGAAAGGTCGCTGCGACGAGCGCGAATGTGAGGCTCGTGGCTCAAGCTAGTTGGCGCCCGACTTTTCAGCACCGGCGGCTGCGTCAGCAACCTCGATGCGCGGGAACAAGCCCTCAAGCTCTGCAATCGCAGCACCGGCCTTTAGACCGGCAGTGGCTGCCTCACCAAGTGCCTGCGCACTCAAATCGCCCAACGACGACTGGCCCAAAGCAGCCCACAACTTTGCCGCAGCTTTTGGTGTAACCGGAGCCATCAAAACAGCCAAAGTTTTCAAACCTTCAGCAGCCACGTTGAGCACTGTTTGCAAACGTTCGCGCGTTTCATCGCTCTTGGCCAAAACCCAAGGCTCCTGCACGGTGATGTAGTTATTCAGCTCGTCTACGAGAGTCCAGATCGCAGCAATAGCGTCGTGAATTGCAACCTCATCAATCGCCGTGTCAGCATTTGACACCGCAGCGGTTGCAACATTTTTAACCTGCATGTCAGCATCGGTCAGCTCACCCGCAGCTGGCAAAACACCGTCAAAGTAGCGGTGAATCATTGCGATCACGCGCGAAGCCAAGTTGCCAAAACCGTTAGCCAGCTCAGACTG
>CAIYTL010000160.1 GCA_903929105.1 uncultured Micrococcales bacterium
CTGGTTCAGCGACGCCATAAGGTATTTTCTGGTGCCCCATTCGCCATAGGGGCCAGGCCACATGTCATAGCCGGCTTTGCTCGAAATAATCATTTCGTCGCGATATGCTCGAAAATCGCGCTGCAGGTGCAAGCCAAAGTTTGTTTCAGCGCTACCCGGCTTTGGGCCATAGTTGTTAGCTAGGTCAAAGTGCGTGATTCCCAAGTCAAAGGCGCGGCGCAGAATGTCGCGTTGGGTATCAAAGTTTTTGCTCTGATCACCAAAGTTGTGCCAAAGGCCAAGTGATACTTCGGGCAGCTGCAAGCCGCTTTTGCCTGTGCGACGATATTTGATGTTGTCATAACGCTGTGCTGAGGCTTGATAAGTCATGACATAAGCCTAAATTAGAACCATGACAGAAACCTCACTTATTCTTGCCGGCGGTTGCTTCTGGTGCCTTGACAGTGCTTTTATGCAGCTGAAAGGCATTCGCGACGTCGAGGTTGGTTATATCGGCGGCTCGGCCGCAGGTGCGAACTACGAAGCGGTTTGCTCTGGAACCACCGGTCACGCTGAGGCGGCCCGAGTGTTTTTTGATGCTGAAGTTATTTCGGCCGATTTAGTGCTTGACGCGTTTTTTACAATGCATGACCCGCGGCAGTTGAATCGTCAGGGTGCCGACGTTGGCACGCAGTATCGTTCTGCGATGTTTTATCGCAACGAGCAAGAGCGCCAACTTTTTGACGCGGCACTTGTGCGTGCTTCAGAAGTTTGGGGCAGCGCAGTGGTCACAACGCTCGAATCGGCTGACGAGCAAGTTGAGCAGGGCAGGTTTTTTGCTGCCGAAAGCTATCACCAAGACTTTTGGGCTAAGAACCCTAACCAGGGTTATTGCGTTGCTGTGGTTGGGCCAAAGGTTGCTAAAGTTCGTCAAAAGTTTTCACATTTGCTCAAGTAGCTCGAGGCCGCTCGGCATTTGCTAACAGCATCGTGAACATTAGATTGTGCACCACTTTGAATTTGCAATCTGATGACGGATGACCAGCTTGGCAATCTAGGGGTAACAGTTCAAACAAAAGGTTTGGGCGTTATTCCGAAAGGTTAGATTCTTGTCAGAACTAATCACAATCTCAGGCCTGGTAGCGACTACGCCCCGGCACCTTGTAACCCAAGACGGTTTGCCAATCACCTCATTTCGCTTGGCATCTTCGCAACGTCGTTTCGATCGAAGCCAGAACCGCTGGATTGATGGCGAAACTAACTGGTTCACAATCACATCGTTTCGACAGCTAGCGATCAACTCTTCGGAGTCAGTAAATAAAGGTGACCGAATCGTCGTGACTGGCAAGTTGCGTGTTCGCGACTGGGACAACGGCGAGCGCAGCGGCACTTCTGTTGAAGTAGACGCCGATGCAATCGGTCACGACTTGAGCTGGGGCACGGCTACATTCGTTCGAACCATCTTGGTGCGCGAGACCGACCCTGCCGATGAATCGCCAAGTGGCGATTTCAATCAGGCGCAAGAATCAGATTCGGCACCCCAGTCGGGCACAGCTGCAGACATTGATGACGCAGGCAACATCAAGTTGAGCCTAAAGAAGGCAACCGCCTAGCACCCACAGGTTTAGTGGCTGGCAAACCCCCGAGACCCGCCACTAAAAAATGCGCCCCTCTTGCAACGCAAAACTGACAACACTTGCAGCGTCAAACCCCCGTCGACGCCACTGCGGTAAACTTTCAGAAGCAAACAGCAAGAGGGGCGCCTCTTTTTAAGCTGTGTTCACACTCTTAGCGAAAGCGAAGCATTTCAATGGCTGAATTCATCTATCAGATGATCAAAGCGCGCAAAGCGCACGGCGACAAAGTAATTCTCGACGATGTAACTTTGGCGTTTTTTCCTGGAGCCAAAATTGGTGTCGTTGGACCAAACGGTGCCGGTAAATCGACTGTTCTTAAAATCATGGCAGGCCTAGAAAAGGCTAGTAACGGCGAGGCTCGCCTCAGCCCTGGTTTCACAGTTGGCATGCTGATGCAAGAGCCACCGCTAGATGAGACTTTGACTGTGCTGGGCAACGTTGAGCTTGCCGTGAAAGACACGAAAGCAAAGCTTGACCGCTTCAACCAGATCTCAGAAGAAATGGCCAGCCCAGACGCTGACTTCGACGCACTCCTCGAAGAGATGGGCCACCTGCAAGAAGAGATTGACCGTTTAGACGCATGGGATCTCGACAGTCAGCTTGACCAGGCTATGGATGCATTGCGTTGCCCGCCAGCAGACACCGCGGTCACACACCTTTCAGGTGGAGAGCGTCGTCGCGTCGCACTTTGCAAGCTTCTGCTCGAAAAGCCCGACCTATTGCTGCTTGACGAACCAACAAACCACTTAGACGCCGAATCTGTGCTTTGGCTCGAACAGCACCTAGCGAAGTACCCAGGCGCAGTTCTGGCAGTAACTCACGACAGATATTTTCTAGACAACGTTGCCGAATGGATTCTTGAGCTTGACCGCGGTCGCGCGTATCCGTACGAAGGCAACTATTCGACTTATCTAGAAAAAAAGCGCGAGCGTCTTGAAGTTCAAGGCAAAAAAGACGCCAAGCTGGCCAAGCGATTGAGCGAAGAGCTCGAATGGGTGCGTTCGAGCGCCAAAGCCCGTCAGACCAAGTCAAAAGCGCGTTTGGCCGCCTATGAGCAAATGGCCGCTGATGCTGACCGCACCAGAAAACTCGACTTTGAAGAGATTCAGATTCCGGCAGGGCCTCGTTTGGGCAGCGTCGTGCTAGAGGCCAAGAACTTGCAAAAAGGTTTTGAAGGCCGTTCGCTGGTCAATGGGCTTTCATTTAGCTTGCCCCGCAACGGCATCGTGGGCGTAATCGGCCCTAACGGCGTCGGAAAATCGACACTTTTCAAGACCATCGTAGGTCTTGAAAAACTTGATGGTGGCGAGCTAAAAATCGGTGAAACCGTAAAAATCAACTACGTCGACCAGTCACGCGCGGGCATCGATCCAAACAAGACGCTATGGGAGGTCGTCTCTGACGGCCTTGACTACATGCAGGTGGGCAACCAAGAAGTGCCATCGCGAGCTTATGTTGCAGCTTTTGGTTTCAAAGGCGCTGACCAGCAGAAGCCTGCTGGAGTGCTCTCAGGTGGTGAGCGAAACCGGTTGAACTTGGCGCTAACCCTTAAACAGGGAGGCAACCTGCTGCTTCTTGACGAACCAACCAACGACCTCGACGTTGAAACACTTTCATCATTAGAGAACGCTTTGCTTGAGTTTCCGGGTTGCGCTGTGGTCATCACTCACGACCGCTGGTTTCTCGACCGAGTGGCGTCGCACATTTTGGCTTATGAGGGCACCGACGAAAACCCAGACCAGTGGTAC
Source organism: uncultured Micrococcales bacterium (assembly GCA_903929105.1). Lineage (GTDB taxonomy): Bacteria > Actinomycetota > Actinomycetes > Actinomycetales > Microbacteriaceae > Rhodoluna. The sequence goes on from CAIYTL010000160.1 coordinate 3,365, forward strand.
TGGTTCGAGGGCAACTTTCAGGGCTATGAAGAGAACAAGATTGAGCGACTCGGTGCCGATGCGGCAAAGCCTCACCGCTCAACCTATCGCCGCCTAACTCGCGACTAGCACTTTCGCTAGCTGCGAATCTCAGGAACCCGAACCATTCCCTCTTGAGCGACGCTAGCCAGCAAAATGCCTTCGCGGCTAAAGATTTTGCCCAGAGACAGACCTCGGCTGCCTTGCGCGCTGGGGGAGTCTTGAACATAGAGCAACCAGTCATCGGCGCGACCTGCTCTGTGAAACCACATAGCGTGGTCTAGGCTCGCCGAGCTAAGACCCGGGTGTGCCCAAGCGATGCCGTGGCGTCGAAAAATCGGCTCAAGAATTGAGTAGTCGCTTGCGTAAGCAATGGCTGCCTGGTGCAAAAGTGAGTCGTCGGGCATAGGCGACAGAGCTTTCATCCACACTGCCTGTTTAGCAACCTGCTCACCTTCGACTTTGAAATAGATCGGCGAAGGAACGTGACGAATGTCGAACGGCCTCGCTTTTGCCCAAAACTGAGCAACCGGATGCTCGTTGCCTGCCATCAGCTCTGCAGCACTTGGCAAAGATTCTGGCCCAGGCAAATCTTTCGGAAAATCTTCTTGGTGGTCGATGCCTGCCGAAAACTCTTGAAAGCTAGCAATCATTGAAAAGATTGGATCACCGTTTTGATAGGCCTGAACTCGGCGGGTGCTAAATGAGCGGCCATCGCGAAGACGATCAACCGAAAATGTGATGGGTTGTCTAATGTCACCCGGTCGCAAGAAATAGCCGTGCAAAGAATGCGCGGTGCGTTCGATTTCAACTGTTCTTGAGGCTGCAACCAAACTTTGGGCAAGCACCTGGCCGCCAAAAACTCGACCGTGCGGCATCCATTGGCTTGGCCCGGTGAAAATGTCTTCGCGAGTTCTTGCTCCGCCGGCATCTTTGAGGTCAAGGGTCGCGATCATCTCGGCAAGTGGGTCGCTAGGAATGCTGGGCTCAATATCTAGTGGAATGCGCGGCGCCATGGTGTTCCTCTGAAGTTGCATCATTTAGGTGAATTCATCACCCACAGGCTAGTTTAGACATGCTTATGAAGAATGATTTTTATTTATCTGACCGTGAATCAGCTGTTGACCTGCAGGGTTATCTGACCAGGGCGCGTCGTCTTGACCCTGAGGGTTGCGTCAGACTTCGGGCCTTCGGCAACGTGTTAGCCACCTATGTTGCGCCAATTTTTGCGGGCAGCCTAATGGATTCAGGGCCGACTGTCTTGGGCCTTCGCACTTGCGAGTTGCCCTCGGCAATCGAGATGGACGTCACCGTTCCGATTTCGGCGGTTCTCGATCGACTAGCGCGAATGCTTGCGGGCAATATCAAGAGCCAAAAAGATTTGCACATAGAGTTGCCGCCAACAGTGCGCGTAGCTTGGGCAGGCATTGCGCCCCCTAGAACCGGTTGGATGCAAGCCGAAGGTGATCGCGGCTTCATCGCTGAACAAACGCTAACTCAACTCGCAAAAGACGGCATCGCAGAGGTTGCTGAAAACCTTCCTGCCTCAGTGGGCGGGCCAGTTGC